>NZ_JBQSWV010000043.1:0-14452 GCF_052377495.1 Corynebacterium sp. AOP36-E1-14 | reverse complement strand
GGTCGGCTGGCTCAACCCCGCCACCGCCGACCGCCTCGAAGGCACCTGCGAGGCAAGCAAGATCACCGAGATCCCCACAGATCCGCAGGACTACCCCACCTCCGAGGGCTACCCGTTCCTCGCCGGGCACAAGACCTACCTCGAAGGCCGGGACGCGACCTGCCGCTTCCCCAACTGTGATGTGCCGGCCGCCCTGTGCGACAACGACCACATCGTCAACTCCGCCCACACCGACCCCGACAGTGACGGGGCCACGCATCCGAGCAACGGGCAGAAACTGTGCCGCCCGCACCACCGGTTGAAAACCGCCGGGGTGTGGACGTGCTCCACCACCGACGGTGGGTTCACCATCGAGTGGCAGGGCCCCGGCGGGGCGCGCTACACCACCCGTGCCACCGGCCCGCTGGCCGAGGCCTACGACCCGGACAGACCCCTCACCTTCGACGACCCAGAAGAGCCCGACGGACCCGAAGCCCCACCCGACTAGGACCCTCACCGACCGCACACGCACACGACGACCCCCGCACCCTCCCAGGTGCAGGGGCCAGACGTGCGGGCCAGGCACCTTAGTCGAGGGCGTCGATGGCGTCCACGTCGGGCAGCAACGGTGCGAGGTTCGGCAGCGCCTCGAGCGACTCGATGCCCAACTGCTCCAGGAACAGGTCCGTGGTGGCGTACAGGTGTGCACCACCGACCTCCCCGGTCACACCGACCTCGGCGATCAGGCCGCGCAACGCCAACGTGCGCATCACCCCGTCACAGTTCACCCCACGCACGCCGGCGACCTGCGACCGGGTGACCGGTTGGCGGTAGGCCACCACGGCGAGGGTCTCCAACGCCGCCCGGGAGAGTCGCTGCTGCGAACCGTCGAGAATCTTCGCCTCCACCGTCGCCGAGTTCTCCCGTCGCGTGTACAACCGCCACAGTCCATCGCGTTCACGAAGCTCGAACCCCATCCCCCGGTCCGAGAACTCCGTGGCGATCTCCTGCAACGCGTCGGTCACCGACTCCTCGGAGGTCTCCAGCACTCGGGCGAAGTCGACGGCCGAGGTCGGTTCGTCGGAGACGAGCAGCAGCGACTCCAGACGACTACGAACGACACTCACCGGTTCCATGTCCAGCATCCTCTCAACGTTGATTCAGTCCCAGTTACTAGCCGCGACCACGGCAGGGTCCACGTTCAGCCCCGTCCACGCCACGGTCATCTCCTCGAGCGGTTCGGGCTGTTCGATGCCCACCGCGCGTGCCTTGTAGAGCTCCAGCAGGGCGAGGAACCGTCCGACGACCTTCATCGACACCTCGCAGTCCGAGATCAGGGTACTGAAACTGACCCAGGTCTCCGCACCGGCGACCCGCAAGGTCGACAGGATGTGCCCGGCCTGCTCCGGGACGGACACCTCCTGGGCGTGCAGGTGCCCGGTGGAGACCTCGGACGGGGTCGGACGGAACACCGCCGCCGCCCGCTCGGCGAACTGCTCGGGTGTCAGCCCCAGCTCCACCGGTGGCATGAGGTCGGTGAAGTGCTCCTCCGGGGAGAGCTGGACGGGGTAGCTGCGGTCGGCGTCGCGCTGCCATTCAGCGAACAGTCCAGCCACCGACTTGTACGCGCGGTACTGCAGCAGGCGGGCGAACAGCAGGTCGCGGGACTCCAGCAGGGCCAGGTCCTCCTCGTTCTCGACCTCCCCGCGCGGGACCAACCGTGCGGCCTTGAGGTCCAGCAGCGTGGCGGCGACGACGAGGAACTCGGTCACCTCGTCCAGGTCGTCGACACTGCCGGTCAACGAGCGGGTGTAGGAGATGAACTCGTCGGTGACCGTCGCCAGGGCGACCTCGGTCACGTCCATCTTGCGGGAGTGGATCAGCTGCAGCAGCAGGTCGAAGGGCCCGTCGAAGTTGGCCAGGGCGACCCGGAACCCGGTGAGCTCCGGTTGCTCGACGTGCTCCGGAACCTCGCCCACCCTCAGGTCCTTTCGACGACCTCGGCCGCGAGGTCAAGGTACTGGTGGGCGCCATCGGAGGACGGGGCCCAGGAGGTGATCGGCTCCCCCGCCACCGAGGTCTCCGGGAAGCGCACGGTCCGGGTGATCACGGTGTCGAAGACCTTGTCCCCGAACACCTCGACGACACGCTCCATGACCTCACGGGAGTGGTTGGTGCGCCGGTCGAACATGGTCACCAGGATGCCGGTGACCTCGAGCCGGAAGTTCAGGCGGTCGCGGACCTTCTCCACGGTGTCGGTGAGCAGCGCCAGACCACGCAACGAGAAGTACTCGCACTCCATCGGGATGATCACGCTGTCGGCACAGCTCAGCGCGTTGACGGTGAGCAGTCCGAGCGACGGCTGGCAGTCCACGATCACGTAGTCGTAGTCGTTCATCACCGGCTGCAGGGCACGTGCGAGCGCCTGTTCCCGGCCGACCTCGTTGACGAGCTGGATCTCCGCGGCGGACAGGTCGATGTTCGCCGGGACCACGTCCAGGCCCTCCACCGGGCTGGAGTGCAGCGCCTCGTGGATCGTGGCGGTGTTGTCCACCAGCAGGTTGTAGATCGTCACGTCGAGCTCTTCGTGGTCGATGCCCAGCCCCGCCGAGAGCGCCCCCTGCGGGTCGAGGTCGACGAGCAGGACGCGACGCCCGTAGAACGCCAGCGCGGCGCCCATGTTGATCGTCGACGTGGTCTTGCCCACGCCGCCCTTCTGGTTGCACATCGCGATGACGGTCGCCGGGCCGTGCCGGTCGAGCGCCGCGGGGCGCGGAATCTCGCGCAGCGGGCGTCCGGTGAGACCGACCTGGGGCTTGTCGAACAGGCCTTCTGATGAACGAGCCATCTCGTCAAGCTCCCTTCCTTGATTCGGTGCCGTTGATCCTCGGTGGCTCCGAGGGGATCGCATCACGCCACCACGATGAACAAATCACACGGTTCAGATTATCACGCACGCGGATGCGACTCCGCCCAGGATTCCCGAAGCAGGTCGGGGGTGACCTTCGTGTAGATCTGCGTGGTCGACACACTCGAGTGCCCGAGCAGCTCCTGCACCACCCGCACGTCCGCCCCGCCGGTGAGCAGATGGGTGGCGAAACTGTGCCTCAGACTGTGCGGCGAGATCTCGCCGAGGCCCGCACGCTCGGCGGCCCCGGAGATGATCTTGTACCCGGACTGCCTGGTCAGACGGCCCCCGCGGGCGGTGAGCAGGAGGGCGGCGGCGTCCGCGCCGTGCCGGCTGCGTTGAGCCAGTTGGGGACGCGCCCGGGTGAGGTAGGCGTCCAACGCCGACAGGGCCGGCCCACCCACCGGCAGGATGCGGTCCTTGCCGCCCTTGCCCCGCACGCGCACCAGGCCGTCGTTGCGGTCGATGTCATCGAGGTCAAGGGCCGTGGCTTCACTGATTCGTGCGCCGGTGGAGTACAGCAGCTCGACAAGCGCCCGGTCGCGCAGGTTCAGCGGTCCGGCGGCCTCGCCCTCGGGGCACGCCTCGATCAGCCGGAGCACCTGGTCGGTCGTCAACGCCTTCGGCAGGTCCCTGCGCCCGGGCGCCAGGGGCACCTCGGCCACGACGTCCGGCAGGCCCGACTCGGCGGCGGTGAACCTGTGGAGCCCGCGGACGGCGCTGAGTACCCGTGCGACCGAGGACTGCGCCAACGCCCGCCCGCCCGTCGCGGCGCAACCGGTACGCAGGTCGACGATGAAACGTTCGATGTCCCCCGTGGTCACCGTCGTCATGTCCAGGCCCCCGTCCGCCAGCCACCCCAGGTAACGGTCGATGTCGCGACCGTAGTTGTCGAGGGTGTTCGCGCTGCGTCCGCGTTCGGTACGCAGGTGCCGCATCCAGGCGCGGACGCGACGCCGGTCGGCGTCGGCCGCGGCGTCTGGGTCAGCCCCGGCATCAGCCGCGGCGTCAGCGCACATGCTTCATGTCCGTCCCCCGCGCCAGTCCCCCCTGACGCCGTTCGGCCAGACCGGAGTGGTGGTCGAAGGGTTCGGAGACGTCCCGGCGTGTGCCGGCGTGCAGGTGCAGCAGACCGGCGACGGCCGTGGCGTTCACGATCTCGCCGCGGCGGACCATGTCCACCGCCTCGTCCACCGGTGTCCAGCGGGAGGTCATGTCGGCCTCCTCGCCGGTGGCCTCCTCCAGCTCCGCGGCGTCCTCCGCGGTCAGGGGGTGGACGTCCTCGGCGAGGAAGATGCGGCACATCTCCTCGCTGATCCCCGGTGAGGGGCAGATGTCGCCCAGGAGGTGCCAGCGCCCGGCGGACAGCCCCGCCTCCTCGGCGAGTTCACGTCGCGCCGTGCTCAGCGGATCCTCCCCCGCCATGTCCAGCAGGCCGGCAGGCAGCTCCCACAGGTAGCGGTCCACGGGGCGGCGGTACTGGCGGACCAGCATCACCTCGGGACGCCCGGGCTGCGACGAATCGGACGGGGAATCCCGCGGGGAATTCCGCAGCGCCACGATCGCGGCGGCACCGAAGTGCTCGACCACCTCACGCCGGGCCTCGCCGGTGGCCGTGGTGATCCGGTCGCGGCGCAGTGCGACGACCGGGGCGTCCACCAGGAGTTCGCTGGACAGTATGCGGTACTCCACTGGGCCTCCTCTGGCTCCCCCGCGTCCTGCGCGTCCTACTTGCCCTGCCGCGCCACCGCGGCGCGCACCAGGCCGCTGAACAGCGGGTGCGGACGCGTCGGACGCGACTTGTACTCGGGGTGCGCCTGCGTGGCGACCAGGTAGGGGTGCACGGAGGTCGGGTACTCGACGAACTCGACGAGGGTGCCGTCCGGCGAGGTGCCGGAGAACACCAGGTCGGAGTTCTCCGCGATCTGCTCGCGGTAGCGGTTGTTGACCTCGTAGCGGTGACGGTGACGCTCGGAGACCTCGGTCTCGCCGTAGGCGTCGGCCACCACGGTGCCGGCCTCCAGCACCGCGGGGTAGGCGCCCAGGCGCATCGTTCCGCCCAGGTCGGCCTGACCGGAGACCGCCGCCTGCTGCTCGGCCATCGTGGAGATCACCGGGGAGGGGGTGTTCTCGTCGAACTCGGTGGACGAGGCGTCCTCGATGCCGGCGTGACGCGCGGCCTCGATGACGGTGCACTGCAGGCCCAGGCAGATGCCCAGCATCGGCACCAGGTTCTCACGGCAGTGCGTGATCGCGCCGATCTTGCCCTCGATGCCGCGGATGCCGAAGCCGCCGGGCACGACCACCGCGTCGCAGCCCTCCAGCGCGCTCGCCGCGCCTTCCGGGGTGGCGCAGTCGTCGGCGGCGACCCACCGCACCTTGGCCTTGACCTGCTCGCCGAACGCACCGGCGCGGATGGCCTCGGCGACGGAGAGGTAGGCGTCCGGCAGGTCGATGTACTTGCCGACCAGCCCCACGGTCACCTCGCCCTTCGGGGAGTGCACCCGGTCGAGCAGCCCGCCCCACACGGTCCAGTCCACGTCGCGGAACGGCAGGTTGAGCTTGCGGATGAGGAAGGAGTCGAGGTGCTCGCGGTAGAGCACCCGCGGGATGTCGTAGATCGAGGCGGCGTCCGCGCAGGACACCACACCCTCCTCGTCGACGTCGGTCATCAGGGCGATCTTCGACTTCAGTCCCTCCGGGACCTCACGGTCGCAGCGCAGGACGATGGAGTCCGGGATGATGCCGATGCTGCGCAGCTCAGCCACGGAGTGCTGGGTCGGCTTGGTCTTCAGCTCGCCCGAGGGAGCCAGGTAGGGCACCAGGGAGACGTGGATGAAGAAGATGTTCTCCCGGCCGACCTCGTGGCGCACCTGACGGGCGGCCTCGAGGAAGGGCTGGGACTCGATGTCACCGACGGTGCCGCCGATCTCGGAGATCACCACGTCCGGACGGACCCCGTCGGCGTCCGGCAGCGCCTGGGCGAGGATGCGGGACTTGATCTCGTCGGTGATGTGCGGGATGACCTGCACGGTCTTGCCGAGGAACTCGCCGCGACGCTCCTTGGCGATCACCGTGGAGTACACCTTGCCGGTGGTGACGTTGGCGTTCTGGGTGAGGCTGCGGTCCAGGAAGCGCTCGTAGTGGCCCAGGTCCAGGTCGGTCTCGGCCCCGTCGTCGGTGACGAAGACCTCACCGTGCTCGAAGGGGTTCATGGTGCCGGGATCGACGTTGAGGTACGGATCCAGCTTCTGCATCGTGACCTTCAGGCCACGGGCCACCAGCAACTGCCCCAGGCTGGCGGCGGTCAGGCCCTTACCGAGCGACGAGACGACGCCGCCGGTGACGAAAATAAACTTGGTGTGCTGCTCGCTGCGGCCCTGAGACACATCGACTCCCGTGGTTGGAACTGATAAAACCTACGGGGCTTCAGCCTAACAGAGATGGGCCGCCACCCTCTATTCCACCGTCGCGGAGGCGGCGTTGGACGCCGAGCCGTAGGCGCCGGCGTCGCCGTCGAGCTGTCCGGCGAGCGCGCGGACCACGGTGATGCGTCCGGCGGTGGTGTTCACGTTGTCCACGGTGGAGACGTTCTCGGTGGCGTCGGAGTCGGCGCGGACCAGGCCGACGGCCCCGTCGCGGGCGGCGGAACCGTTCTCGCCGGCGAGCACCGTGCCGCCGGTCGTGGCGTCCAGCGCGGTGGCCATGTCCGCGACGAACCGGGTCGAGTAGTTCCCGTCCCCGTCGCCCTCGGAGGCCCCGCCGGTGACGACGACGACCGCGTCGGCCGGGGACAGGTCGTCCTGCCCGTCGCTGAAGAAGCCGGCGTTGCCGAGCGCGCCCAGGACCACCGCGCGGTCGGACTCGCTGGCAGCGTCGCGCCCGGACCCCAGGGTCTGCCCCAGCAGCTCTCCCACGTGGTAGCCGGGGTCCATGCGGTCCTCCGACAACGACGCCCCGGCCGGGAGGCTGCCCGCCGCCAGGGACTTCAGCTCGTCACCGGAGTCCGGGGAGGTGAAGGACGCGTCGAGCCGCAGCGTGCCGGCATCCTCCCCGCCCGCCTCGCCGATGAGCGAGCGGACGTCGTCGACCGCCTCATCCTCGGCGTCGGCGGTGGCGAGCACCAGCACCGACCGGTCGGCGAGGTCGTCGCCGACGGCGTCGGCGGCGAGACCGGAGAGCACCTCGTCGGACGCGTCGCCCTCGGCGGTGGCCAGGTCGGCGCGGTCGGACTCGGCGCTGAGCTCCGCGCGCGTCTCGGAGTCGGCGGCCGCCGGGCCGCCCTCCACGTTCGGCGCCAGCACGTAGAAGCCCAGGGCGGTACCCACCGCCACGCCGAGTGCCACGACTCCCGTCGTCTTCCCCGCGCCCATCAGAACAGGTCCTGGAAGCGCAGGGCGATGTTGTTCCACGTGTCGACGAGGTTGTCGGCGAAGTTGCCGGAACCGCTGAAGCCGGCGATCAGCACGATGACCACCACCGCCAGCAGTACGCCGACGAGCGCCCACCACCAGCCGCCGCCGCTACGCGAGACCCGGTAGAGCTCGGCCACGGCCGTGGAGTCGACCAGCCGGCCGCCGACGCGCAGACGCGACAGCATCGCCGAGGGCGTGTCCGGGGACTGCGCGGTGTCGAAGATACGGTCCAGGTCCAGCACCGGGCCCAGGGTCACGACCATCGACGCACCGTGGTAGTCGGCGAGCAGCAGCGCCAGGTCGGTGGAGTCCGAGGTCGCCGCCGGGAAGGTCATCGCACCGACACCCAGGTCCTGGATGCGCTCCAGGCCCGCGGCGTGGCCGTCCGGCTCGGCCGGCAGCACGATCGTCGCACCGCAGTTCAGCGCGTCGTTGCTGATCAGCTCCGGGTCGCCGACGATCACGCGCGGACGGTAACCGTGCTTGACCAGGGTGTCCGCCGCCCCGTCGACCGCCACGACCACGGGCTCGTACTCGCGGATGAAGTAGCGCAGGGACTTCAGCTTCTCGTCGATGTCCGGGTCCGGGCTGACGACCAGCACCTTGCGGTCGTCCATGTCCACGCCGACCTCCGGCACACCCAGGCCGTCGATGAACAGCGGGGCCTCGGTGCGGACGAACTCGGCGGTGTTGCCGGTGAACGCCTCCATGTGGTCGGCGAGGGTCTCCCGCGCCTCGTCGAAACGGGTCACCGCGGTGTCCTCGTCGAGGACCTCGCCCTTGCCGATCGACCGGTCGCCGTAGAGGATCTTGCCCTCGTGCAGCCGGCCCTTGCGGCCGTTCTTGAGGCGGTCGGTGATCGTGGGGTCGGCGTTGTCGACCAGGACGATGCCGGCGTCCAGCATCATCTGCGGCCCGAAGTTCGGCACGTTGCCGGTGGAGAACGCCGCGGTGTTGACCACCGCGGCGACCTTGGCGTCGATGAACTTCTGGGCGAGCGCACGGCCGGTGTCGGGCTGGTCGACGACGACGATGTCGCCCTCGGACAGCTTTCCGGTGACGCTCGTCCCAGTGCAGTCCCGGGTGTGGCCGTGGATGCCGGGGGTGTCGTTGCGGGAGAAGATCATGGGGACCATTGTGACGGTTGCCCCCGCGTGTGCGGGGTAGGCGCGCCGAGACGCGCCGTGTAATCACCGCCCGCCGATCTCCACCTTCGCCTCGCGGGCGGTCTCCAGGAGTTCCTCGGCGTGGGCACGCCCGGTGTCGGACTCCAGGCCGGCGAGCATGCGCGAGAGCTCCTCGACGCGCTCGGCCGAGCTCAGCGTGCGCACGCTGGAGCGCACCGAGTCGTCGTCGGACGCCTTGGCGACGTGCACGTGCGCGTCGGCGAACGCCGCCACCTGCGGCAGGTGGGTCACCACGATGACCTGGTTGTCGACGGCGAGGCGGGCGAGACGCCGGCCGATCTCCACCGCGGCACGTCCGCCGACCCCCGAGTCGACCTCGTCGAAGACCATGGTGCGGCCCGTGCCCGCCAGCACGACCTCCAGGGCGAGCATCACGCGGGAGAGCTCACCGCCGGACGCCGTGGCGGCCAGCGAGTTCGGCTTGCCGCCCTGCACCAGCAGGAACTCGACCTCGTCGACACCGTCGGGTCCGCAGTCCCCGGGGCCGGCCGTGCCTGTTCCTCCGGCGGTGCCGGCACCTGCGGTGCGGACGTCGACCCGCAGGGAGGACGACATCTGCAGCCCGGCGATCTCGTCGCTGACGGCACCGGCGAAACGCCCGGCGGCCGCGGTACGTGCCGCCGACAGTGCCGCCGCGGCCTCCAGCATCGCCGACTCTGCTTCGCCGACCCGGCCACGCAGCTCCTCCAGGGCGTCGCCGGAGACGTCGATGGACGACAACCGGTCGTGGGCCTTGTCGCGCCACGCCAGCACGCCGTCGATGTCGGAGGCGTACTTGCGCAGTTCGCGCAGGTCCTGCTGGCGTGCCAGCAGTCCCTCGAGGCTCTCCGGCGCCGGGATGTCCGCCAGGGTCGCCCCGATCTCCCCGGAGATGTCCGCCAGGTCCGTGACCAAGGCGTTGAGGCGCGCGGCGAGGTCGCCGAAGCGGGGTTCGGCCCCCGTCCGTCCGGCCAGGGCGGACGCGGCGGCGGCCACCGAGTCCACCGCGGCGGTGTCCTCCGTTGCGGCGTCGGGGTCGCCGCCGTCGATCGCGGCGAGGGCGGCCAGGGCCGCGTCGCGCACCTCGTCGGCGTCCTGCAGCCGGCTGATCATCGCCTTGAGCTCGTCGTCCTCACCGGGCTGCGGGTCCAGGCCGTCGATCTCGTCGAGGGACCGACGCAACGTCTCCGCCTCCAGGGCGAGGTCGCGACGCTTCTCGGTGCGCTCGTTCAGGTCGCGGGCCAACGTCGCCCACTCCCGCCGCAGACGTCGGTAGGCACGCCGGTCCTCGTCGAGGCCGGCGAAACGGTCGAGGTTGCGCAGCTGACGGGTCGGGTCGAGCAGCTGGAGCTGGTCGGACTGGCCGTGGATGGTCAGCAGGCGGGAGGCGAAGTCGGCGAGCACGCCGGCGGCGACGGTGCGTCCGGCCAGGTGGGCACGGGAGCGCCCGGAGGAGCTCACCGAGCGGGAGGCCACGACCTCGCCGTCCTCCACGTAGCCGCCGACCTCGTCGACCAACGCCGCGGCGGACCTGGAGTCGGCGGTGTCCCCACCGGTGTGGAAGATCCCGTCGACGGTGGCACGGTCGGTGCCGGCGCGCACGCGCTGACTGTCCGCCCGCGAGCCGGAGAGCAGCTTCAGGCCGGTGACGACCATCGTCTTGCCGGCGCCGGTCTCGCCGGTGACCACGGTGAAACCGTCGGTGAATTCGGCGACGGCCTCCTCGATGACACCCAGGTTCCGGATCTGGAGTTCCCTCAGCATCCCCGTCACCTGCGCGGTCCGCGCCACCCGGTCACCGGGAGACGGAACTTCTGGACGAGACGGTCGGTGAACGGTTCGGTGTCCAGGCGTACCCAGCGCACATCCTGCGGGCCGCGGCGGATCTCCACGCGCGCACCCGGGGGCATGTGGATCTGACGGAAACCGTCCATCACCGCGGTCGCCGGGGAGGTGTGCGGGTTGGTCTCCACCGCCACCGTGGAGTCGGGGCTGACGACCAGCGGGCGGGCGAACAGGGTGTGCGCGTTCGACGGCACCACCAGGATAGACGCCAGTTCGGGCCACAGGATCGGCCCGCCGGCGGAGAAGGCGTAGGCCGTCGACCCGGTCGGGGTGGAGACCAGCACGCCGTCGCAGCCGAAGGAGCTCACCGGGCGTTGGTCGACTTCCAGGATCGTGTCCAGCACGCCCTGGCGGTTCAGGTTCTCCACCGAGCACTCGTTGAGCGCCCAGCCGGTGCCCAGCACACGGCCGTCGGTGTCGCGGGCGGTGATCGACAGTGTCATCCGGTTCTCGATGCGGTAGTCGCCGGCGATGACCCGGTCCAGGGCCTCCTCCAGCGACTCCTGCTCCCACTCGGCGAGGAAGCCGATGTGGCCCATGTTCACGCCCAGCACGGGCACGTCCTGGGCGTGGGCGATGTCGGCGGCGCGCAGGAACGTCCCGTCCCCGCCGAGGACGAGCACCAGGTCCACCCCGCGGGCGGCCTCGGTGGTGTGCCCGTAGCGCGGGAAACGCCCGAGGATCTCGTGGCGGGCCACGGGTGCGGGGTCGCCGGTGGACATCACGCGCACGGTGAGCCCACCGTCGGAGAGCCGTTGGGCGGCCGCGGCGGCCATGGAGAGTTTGTCGGCCGCTCCGGTGTGCGCGACCAGGAGCACCTCGCGGACGCGGGGGGCGTCGTCGGTCACTGGGGACCCTCCTTCACTGCCTTGTCGACCATGGTGGTCAGTTCCTCGTCATCGGGGGCGCTCACACCACCATCTTTCACCAACCAGAGAAAGTATTCCACGTTTCCGCTGGGACCGGGCAACGGTGAGGCGACGACGGCGCGTGTCGACAGTCCGTGCCGACGCGCCGCATGTGCCACGTCCAGGGTGACCTCGGCACGCAGGGCCGGGTCGCGCACCACTCCCCCGTGCCCGAGCCGCTGGCGTCCGACCTCGAACTGCGGCTTGACCATCGGCAACAGGTCGCCGCCGTCGGCGATGCAGTCGGCGAGCGCCGGGAGCACCAGGTCGATGGAGATGAAGGACAGGTCCCCGACCATGGCGTCCGCCGGTCCGCCGAGCTGTTCCGGGGTGAGGGTACGCACGTTGGTACGGTCCATCACGGTGACGCGGTCGTCGTTCTGCAGCCGCCAGATCAGCTGCCCGTAGCCGACGTCCACGGCGAGCACCTCGGCGGCGCCGCGCTGCAGGCACACGTCGGTGAAACCGCCGGTGGACGCACCAGCGTCGAGCACGCGGCGTCCGGCGAGATCGAGGCCGTCGGCCTCGAAGGCGGCGAGCGCACCGAGGAGCTTGTGCGCCCCGCGGGACGCCCACCGGTCGTCGTCGCTCTCGGTGACGCGAATCGACACGTCCCCGTCGACACCAGTGGCCGGCTTGATGGCCCGCATCCCGTTGACGCTGACGCGCCCGGCGAGGATCATCTCGCGGGCGTGTTCACGGGAGCGGGCGTCCTTGCGCTTGACCAGTTCGGCGTCCAGTCGTTGGAGACGCCGGCTCCTGTTCGCCTTCGGCATGCTCAGCGGCCCTCCAAGGCGTCGTTGATCAGTCGGTGCGCCTGTTCGAGCAGCCCCGCCTCCTCGGTACCCTCGGCGTCGGACGCCAGCAGGGCGTCGACCTCGGCGACGAGGGTGTCGGCGTCGAAGACGCCGGTGCCGGGGGTCGGGCTCTGCCTCGCCAGGTCGCCGGGGTTCACCGCCACGCCTCCAGGGCGGACGCTGCGGCGGGGTCACCGTCGGCAGCGACGACCGTCACGTCCTGCAGCTCGCGTCCGGCGTCGAGCTGCGCCCACACCACCGGCGCGGCGACGGCGACGGCCTCTGCGGCCATGACCTCGACGTCACCGGTCTCGCCGGCGTGCACGACGACCTGCACCGCGTCTCCCTCGGCCACCGCCTCGGCGGTCCAGCCGTCGAGGTGGTCGCGCAGGTTCGCGGCGATGAACGTGGGACGGTACGGCGTGCCCAGCAGCTCGGTGTGGGTGGCCACACCGGTGAGCACGCAGAGGCTGTCGAGGCCCGCGGCGTTGCCACCGGCGATGTCGGTGTCCAGGCGGTCACCGACCGCCAGCGGACGGGTGGCGCCGGACTCCGCCACGGCGCGCCGGAACATCTCGGGCAGCGGCTTGCCGGCGCTGCGCGGGGTCACTCCGGTGGCACTGACCACGGCGGCGACCAGGGACCCGTTGCCGACGAGGAAACCGCGTTCCGACGGCAGGGTGGTGTCCATGTTCGACGCGACGTACACCGCACCGCGCTGGATGCAGAGCGTCGCCTCCGAGAGCACCGGCCAGCCGTTGTCCGGGCTGTGGCCGTGCAGGACGACATGGGGAGCCCCGCCGGCACTGTCCGCACTGTCGACGACGGTGAACCCGGCGTCCCGGGCGAGGTCGCGGAAGGACTCCGCACCGACGACGTAGGCCCGACGTCCCTCGAGCGGTAGTCCCTGCTCGGTGAGGATGTCGTTGGCCAGGGCGCAGCCGGCCTGTGCGGAGGTCAGTACCTGGGGTGCCTCGGCGGGGAAGCCGAGGGAGTTCAGGTGCTCGGCGACCTGCACGGGCGAGCGGGACGCGTTGTTGGTGATGTAGACGACGCGCCGGCCGTCGAGGGCCTCACGCGCGCCGTCGACCGGCTCACCGCCGCGGAAGACGGTTCCGTCGAGGTCGGCGAGCAGGACGTCGTAGTCGTCCAGGAGCTGCAGTCCCGCCATGGCTCAGGCGGTCCCGAGCTCGCGGAGGCGGTCCTCGGCGTCGAGGACGTTCTCGGTGTCCATCTCCACGGCACGCTCGAACCATTCGCGGGCGCCGGCGGTGTCGCCGGTGGCGAGCAGGGCGTCGGCGTAGGCGTAGGTGACGCGCAGGGCGGTCACGGCGGGGAGGTCGGTGGACTCGGACTCCGGCTGCAGGGCGGCCAGGGCGGCGTCGATGTCGCCCAGGTCGTGCTGCGCACCGGAGACGACGATGGCCAGTTCGGCGCGTCCCTCGGGGTCGAGTTCGCCTGCTTCCGGACTGCGGCCGAGTTCGACGGCCTTGTCCGGGTGGCCGAGGCCGCGCTCACAGTCGGCCATGACGGCGAGGAGGCCGGGGCCACCGGCCATACGACGGGAGGCGCGCAGCTCGGTGAGCGCCTCCTTCCAGTTGCCGGCGTGGTAGGCGGCGATGCCGAGGGTCTCGCGGGTGATCGGGACGCGGCCGCCACGGTCCTTGGCGGCGCGTGCGTGGGCGAGGGCCTGCTCGGGGTCCTTGTCCATCAGGGCCGCCGCCATGACGAGGTGGCCGGCGACCTTGTCCGCGTTGTCCTTGGACAGGCTGCGCAGCTCCTGGCGGATGCCGGGGTCGAGTTCCTTCGGGCTGACGTCCGTCGGGATCTCGGGTTCTTGGTTGCGCTGGCTGATGCGCTCCTCGCGGTAGCCCGAACGCATGGGGCCGTTGTGACGGTCGCGGCGACGGTCGTCGCCCTGGTTCTGTCCACCACGGTTGGGGCGTGCACCGTACCGACGGTCGCCGCCGCCTTGGCCACCGCGGTTGTCTCCGCGGTTATCGCGACGCTCTCCGCGGTTGTCGTTGTTGCGTCCGCGGTAGCCACCGCGGTCGTCGCGGTTGCCCTGACGGTCGTCGCGCCGGCCGCCCCGGTTGTCTCCCCGGTTGTCGTTGTCACGTCCGCGGTAGCCACCGCGGTCGTTGCCGCGGGATCCGTCGCGGCCTGAGCCGTAGCCTCCGCGGCCACCCTGGCCCTGCCGGTTTCCTTGGCCGCCGCGACCGTTGCCGCGGTAACCGCTGCCGCCGGAGGACTCGCTCATCTGTCTACCTCTTCCTGGTGATGGGATTCCTGACCGATTCTAGGTCAGGTGGCTACGGAGTCCAACCGGGGCTGAAGGGCGGCGGACCGGACCGTGTCCGAAAAATTGCATAAAAAAAGTGTGTGGTTGGAGAAGTCGACTAGCGACTGCTCCAACCACACACCTTCACTTCAC
>NZ_JBQSWV010000042.1:0-16264 GCF_052377495.1 Corynebacterium sp. AOP36-E1-14 | reverse complement strand
CCCCGTTCAGGCCGGATACCATCAGCACGTCGGGCAGCCCTCCGGAATCTTTCCCCGGTGTCAGTGCCTTCATGATCACAAAGGGGCTGGTGCGCTCAGCCAGCGTCGCTACACCCGATGACCAGGCCCCCTCTCAGTGCCCGACAACGGCCCTGCCGGCAACCTCAGCGGGCCCAGTGCAGATCTGCCTCATCCCAACGATCGGAGTGCGCCGTGACTGGCGTTTTTCCTGCCGGTCGGCGACGATGGCGCTTGTGCGGTAGGCGGATACCGTGGGCTTTCAGTGTGGCGATGGGTATGGCGTAAGTGTACTGGTAAATCGCCTCATGACTGATGGTTTCCCCGCCTGTACCCGGGGCGAATTCGCCGGTTGGGAGCCGCGGATCAGTGTGCGTGGTGGGGTGCGAACAGAAGTCCGTGTTTCCGATGCTGCCAGCAGCCTTCTGTTTCAGCCGCTCGGCCAGGCGCTTAGGCCCGATCCCTCGGGATAGATCGAAGCCGATCCAGGCGGGTAGCCGTGGCGATCGGGCGCCTTTGCGCTGCTGGGGCGCTTTCTACGATGCTCGGCTGTGTCGTCGGCGTGGTGGGGGTCATTAACACCACTGCTGCGGGCATTGGGGGTTATTTCCCTGCTGATCACTGACGCACTGCGCCCGGTCTTGGTCGCGATGGTGCGAAGACTGTCACCGTCATAGAGCAGGCACCGGATCCACATCCCTTCCCGGAAGTTGTGCTGCTCACGGCCCTTGATCCTCAGCTAGGGCAGAGCGGCGATTGACTGGTCGGGGTGGCGTCTGAACATAGTGACCATCATGGTCATCGACTATGGCTCCTCGTGGCAGGTAGACCCCCAGGTTCTGTCAGGGCCTGAGGTGTTGCTTCCACGACATGAACGGGGAAAGGTTCCATCCGGGTGCGCCAGCTGCAGACCAACGACAAGGTCAAGCGATTCCACCGCACGCTGGTCGGTGAGTAGACTTACGCGACGCCGTATTTCAGCGAAGCGAACCGCGAGGCGGTGTACGAGCTGTTGCTGCGCTACTACAATTACCGCCGAGCTCACATCGCTATCGGCAGTCTGACTGTCTCAGCGTAAATCCATGACCCGACGGAGAACTACAACTACGGCGTCACGGTTCTGCTTGTTAACCCGGAACAACAATGGAGGGAAACCAGCTGGCTCCGTCGGGTGGCAGAGCGCAACCCTGCGGGAGCTGTGAACTATCCCGGAGCGTCCCGCCCGGGTCGGCAGGTCAGTAGATTACACGGTAGATGGACTGACCGGAGAGAAAACCAACACCCTCAGAACCGGCAAGAAGGCTGTTCATTGCTTATCTGTTGTGCGCACTGACGGGTTCGAACCGCCGACCTGCTGGGTGTAAACCAGCTGCTCTTCCAACTGAGCTAAATGCGCGTCATCCCCACGCGGCCACTCCTGGGCCGACCGTCGGGAACCTGTAGAACTCTAGCGCTTCGTCCCGCCGGGGACCAGACAGGCCCCCTGCCAGGCGCCGAGGCGCGTCGAGATCGTCTGGACGAGGCCGGCGACCTGGGCGGACTCGGCGATCTCGCCCGGTTCCACCGTCCCCGGCGTGCCTGCGGCCGGGGTCAGCAGCCAGATACGGCCAGACTCCCCCAGGTTCCTGGTCGCGTCGACGAGTCCGTCGACGAGGTCGCCGTCATCGTGGCGCCACCACAGCAGGACGACGTCGACCATTTCGTCGGTCTCCTCGTCGAGGAGAGCCTCTCCGATGATCTCCTCGAGTCCCTCACTGATGGAGCTGTCGGCGTCTTCGTCCCAACCGAGCTCCTGCACGATCTGGCCGTTGGACACGTCCAACAACTCTGCCCAGTCCTGTCCTTCGTGCACTGCTGCGCCGGAGGCGTCTCCCACTTGCGGTTCCCTGACCTTTCCTCTGATATTTCTGGTGCCATTACTTCTTGCACCCCCAAGGAGGGTGCTTCGTGACGATCCCCCGAGTGGCGTATTTCACCATCCGGGCACTGCCCCGAGCCCGCGCGGGCCGCGCCTGGCGCGACACCCGCAGATCAAGGCACTGATCTCCCCTGCATAGTAGGGGAAGTATCTGGTCATGGCTAGGCGGTGGGCCAACTTGCCCGGCATCGCGCTGTAAATACCTACCCCGGTCTTCCGTAGTATCGAACAGTGACAGACCGTCGACAGGCCCCGCAGCCGCAGTCCAGGACCGCGGGCCAAGTCCTTTCCCGTACCCAGGAGGAGCGTCATGACATCTGCGTCCAGCAGGTCACCCAAGTCCGACAAGTCGGACAGCAATTTCAGCACCATCCGCGATGGCGTCGCGTCCTATCTCCGGGACTCCGACCCTGACGAGACCCAGGAGTGGATGGACTCCCTCGACGGTCTCCTCGGCGACGCGGGCCCGGACCGCGCCCGTTACCTGATGCTGCGCCTGCTGGAGCGCGCCTCCGCCAAGCGCGTCCCCATGCCCCCGCTGCTGTCCACGGACTACGTGAACACCATCCCCACCACCATGGAACCGGAGTTCCCCGGTGACGAGGACATGGAGAAGCGCTACCGCCGCTGGATCCGCTGGAACGCCGCGGTGATGGTCCACCGCGCCCAGCGTCCCGGCATCGGCGTGGGCGGACACATCTCGTCCTACGCCTCCGCCGCCGCCCTCTACGAGGTCGGCTTCAACCACTTCTTCCGCGGCAAGGACCACGCCGGCGGCGGCGACCACGTGTTCTTCCAGGGCCACGCCTCCCCCGGCATCTACGCCCGCGCCTTCCTCGAGGGCCGCCTCTCCGAGGAGGAGATGGACGCCTTCCGCCAGGAAAAGAGCAAGCCCGGCATCGGCATGCCCAGCTACCCCCACCCCCACGGCATGCCCGACTTCTGGGAGCACCCCACCGTGTCGATGGGCCTGGGCCCGATGAACGCCATCTACCAGGCGCGCTTCGACCGTTACCTCAACGACCGTGGCATCAAGGACACCTCCCAGCAGCACACCTGGGCGTTCCTCGGCGACGGCGAGATGGACGAGCCGGAGTCCCGCGGCCTCATCCAGCAGGCCGCCCTCTACAACCTCGACAACCTGACCTTCGTGGTGAACTGCAACCTGCAGCGCCTCGACGGCCCGGTCCGCGGCAACACCAAGATCATCCAGGAGCTCGAGAGCTTCTTCCGCGGTGCCGGCTGGAACGTCATCAAGGTCGTCTGGGCCCGCGAGTGGGACGACCTGCTCGCCAAGGACAAGGACGGCGACCTGGTCAACGTCATGAACACCACGCCGGACGGCGACTACCAGACCTTCAAGGCCAAGGACGGCGGCTACGTCCGCAAGTACTTCTTCGAGCAGAACCCGGAGACCGCCAAGCTCGTCGAGGACATGACCGACGAGGAGATCTTCGCCCTGCGCCGCGGTGGCCACGACTACCGCAAGATCTACGCCGCCTACAAGCGCGCACTGGAGACCAAGGACCAGCCGACGGTCATCCTGGCCCACACCATCAAGGGCTACGGTCTCGGCCACAACTTCGAGGGCCGCAACGCCACCCACCAGATGAAGAAGCTGGCCCTGGAGGACCTCAAGCAGTTCCGCACCAAGCAGGAGATCCCGATCTCCGACGAGGAGCTGGAGAAGGACCCGTACCTTCCCCCGTACTTCAACCCCGGTCCGGACTCCCCGGAGGTCCGGTACATGCTCGAGCGCCGCGAGGAGCTCGGCGGTGCCGTGCCGGAGCGCCGCAACTCCTACACGCCGCTGAAGGTCCCCGAGGTCAAGGACGGCGTCCGCAGCGTCCTGAAGGGCTCCGGCAAGCAGGAGGTCGCCACGACCATGGCGCTCGTCCGCGCGCTCAAGGACCTGATGCGTGACCCGGAGATCAAGAAGCGCCTCGTGCCGATCATCCCGGACGAGGCCCGCACCTTCGGCATGGACTCCTGGTTCCCGACGCTGAAGATCTACAACAACCACGGCCAGAACTACACGCCGGTGGACGCCGACCTGATGCTGTCCTACAAGGAGGCCACCTCCGGCCAGATCCTGCACGAGGGCATCAACGAGGCCGGCTCCATCGCCTCGTTCACCGCCGCCGCCACGTCCTACGCGACCCACGGCGAGCCGATGATCCCGCTGTACATCTTCTACGCGATGTTCGGCTTCCAGCGCACCGGCGACGGCATCTGGGCCGCCGCCGACCAGATGGCGCGTGGTGTCCTCATCGGCGCCACCGCAGGACGCACCACGCTGACCGGCGAGGGCCTGCAGCACATGGACGGCCACTCCCTGCTGCTCGCGGCGACCAACCCGGCCGTCGTGGCCTGGGACCCCGCCTTCGGCTTCGAGATCGGCTACATCCTGCGCGACGGCATCCAGCGCATGTACGGCGAGGGTGCCGGCAAGGACGGCCAGGGCGAGAACGTGATCTACTACCTCACCGCCTACAACGAGCCGATCCACCAGCCGGCCGTGCCGGAGAACCTGGACGTCGACGGCCTGCTCAAGGGCATCTACCTCTACTCCCCGGCCGACCGTCTGATCGGCACCGGCGAGCAGTCCGCCGGCGACGTCGGAGCCGCCCCGCAGACCGACCTGGTCGCCAACATCCTGGCGTCCGGCGTGGGTGTGACCGAGGCGATCCGCGCCAAGGAGATGCTGCGTGAGAAGTTCGACGTCAACGTGTCGCTGTACTCGGTGACGTCCTGGACCGAGCTGGCGCGTGAGGGTGCCGCGCTGTCGCGCGAGGCCCTGCGCCACCCGTCGGCGGAGACCACGAAGCCGTTCGTCACCGAGGTGCTGGACAAGGCCACCGGCCCGTTCATCGGTGTCTCCGACTTCGCCGCGGACCTGCCCGAGCAGATCCGCGCCTACGTCCCCGGCGACTACACCACCCTGGGTTGCGACGGGTTCGGATTCTCCGACACCCGTGCCGCGGCACGCCGCTTCTTCAACTCGGACGCCGAGTCGATCGTGGTCGCCGTGCTCGCCTCCCTGGCACGCGAGGGCAAGGTCTCCTGGGACGACGTCAACGACGCCGCCGAGGAACTGAACCTGACCGACCCCACCAAGGCCTGATCTGGCCTGATCTGGCCTGAGCAGGCGCAAGCGGGTTCCATCCACCTGATTGGTAAAGTGGTCCCCGACAGTGACGGGACCGCACGACCCTCTAGAAAGGTGGATGTCCGTGGAGATTTCACCGGATGCCCGAGACAAGCTCGCCGAGAAGCTCGGCGGGGAACCTGCCGACGATGCCGCGAAGGGGTCACGCCCCGCGCGCAACGCCCGCAGCGCCTCGGTCGACCCGGTGACCAGGATCTCCATGATCATCGAGGACGCCACCGGTGTCGACGTCGAGGAGATCAGCGCCGACAGCGACCTGACCGACGACCTCCACATCGACTCGGTCTCGCGCATCGACATCGCCATCCGCATCGAGGACGCCTTCGGCGTGCGCGTCGAGGAGGAGGACCTCGACTCCGCGCGCACGGTGCGTGACATCGTCCGGTTCGTGGAGGCCCGCTCCACCACGGACGCGTAGGTCCATGACAGCGCAAGACGCCGCGAGCGCCGACATCCTCGCCGCGGTGGACGCCTGGCCGGTCGACACCGTCGCCGCCGGCCTCCTCGCCCCGGGCGGTACGGCCACCCACGGGGATGTCGACCGGTTGTTCCCGCTGGCCAGCGTGAGCAAACTGATCACCGCCTACAGCGTCCTGATCGCCGTCGAGGAGGGCGCCTTCGCCCTCGACGACACCGTCGACGACGTCGTCGCCGAATACGGTGCGACGGTGGACGGTCCGTCCGACGCCACCGTGCGTGAACTGCTCAGCCACGCCTCCGGCGTAGGTATGAGCTCGCGGGAACGCGAGAAGCCCGCACGGACGCGGCGGATCTACTCCTCGGCCGGATACGAGATCCTCGCCGACCTCGTCTCCGCCACCGGTATCGACTTTGTGGACTACACGCGCGCCGCCGTGTGCGAGCCGCTGGGTATCCCGGAGGCCGACCTGGACCTCTCCGGCTCGGCCGGGCACGGTTTCAGCGCCACCGTGGCGGCGATGACACGCATCGCCGCCGAGTTCCTCTCCCCCACCCTGATCTCCGGGCAGACCTGGGACGAGGCGCTCACCGCACAGTTCGCCGACCTGGACGGCATCGTGCCGGGCTACGGGCGCCAGACGCCGTGCCCCTGGGGGCTGGGCGTGGAGATCCACGGCACCAAGTCACCGCACTGGGTGGGTTCCTCGATGCCTCAGGACGTGGCCGGGCACTTCGGTCAGTCCGGCACCTTCCTGTGGTTCCACCGTCCCAGCGGGCAGGCCGCCGTGGTGCTGACCGACCGTGCCTTCGGCCCGTGGGCGAAGGAACGTTGGGCCGGCTTCAACGACGACCTGTGGGACGCGCTTCAGACCTCCAGCTGATCGAGGCGGGCGTAGCTCGTCTCCATGCCGTCGACCATGCCGGTGCCGAGGATCATGTCCCGGGCCGCGACGCCCGGGTAGTGATCAGCAGCGTGAGCAGCGTACCCTCCGCCACCGGGGCGAGGGACAGTTCATTGCGGGTCACCGGGCCGTCCGGCACGGGCGTGCCCTCCCCGTCGGTCATCATCTCGGTGGTGACCGCGCGGTAGGGTTCCTCGGCCTCCAGGACCTCGCCGGTGAAGCCGAACGCCGGGGCGGGCTCGGCGGTCGCTGAGGCGTCCGGCGTGGCGTCCGGCGTGGCGTCCTGCTGCCATCCGAAGCGGTAGGACTCCCCGACGGTGCTGGACACCTCGCACACGGGCATCGACCAGCCGTCCGGGCCCAGCTGCCACCTGCGCAGGACGTCCGCATCGTGGTGCGCCCGCCAGGCGTGCCGCACGTCGCCGGCCAATACCCGGGTGATGCGCACGACGGTGTCGGAGATGACCGTCAGCTGCGTCCCGGTCCCGGGCGCGGCGGAGTCCGGGTCGGCGAGGACGCCGTCCAGCTGCCCCATAGCTGCCTCCAGACCCTCCGCCATGCCCATGCCCACGAGTTTGTCCATGTCCTCGGAGCTGGCGAAGGAGGTCACCATGGTCACCGTCGCGCCCTCCTCCGTCGCGTCGAACCGGAAGGACATCGTCATCTCCGGGGCGTCGGTGTTGGGGTTGCCGGACGCGTCGGCGAAACCGTCCGTCACCACGAAGGAGTGTGGTGCGTGGACCTCGGTGAAGGACCAGTACCCGTGGGAGGTGTCCCCCTCCGGACCGGTCATGTAGTAGTGCGTGTGGCCGCCGACGGCCATGTCGTTGCGCACCACGGTGGCGGGGTAGGTCGGTGGTCCCCAGAAGCGTTCGAGCTGCGAGGGGTCCGCGTAGGCGTTCCAGAGACGGGACGGGGAGACGGGGTAGTCGCCGGTGATCTCGATGCTCGAGGTCTCCGGTCTCATACTGACGGTTCTGACAGGCATGACGACGCTCCTTAGGCGGGAGGTCCAGTATATGCACAGCGCACAGGCCTGGAACAGGGCCAAACGGACTCACGCGTTGCGTTGCTTCAACTCACGTTCAGCGGGGACGGCCTCAGTTCCTGTGGGCGCGGGGCTGTGCCGGAGAAGGTCTGCGAGCACCCACACGACCAAGAGCACGTGAAGGGTGATCATCACTACCAGCGCGACGATATCCGTCCCAGGAGTCTGGATACTCGCCGGTCCGATCAGCCCCTGTGCCGAAATCCACAATCCGTAGCTGGAGACCAGGACGACGCCGACGGCGCCGAGCGCAGCCAGTGGGCGTGCTGAACGCTGCAGGCCGGCGCACAACCCGGTCACGCATCCCACGGCCACACCCGTGAGGGTTCAGTACGCAACGGCTTCGACTGCGAAGTCCTCCAGCGTGCCTAGTGCCAGCTGTACCGGGTAGTACGTCGCGCCTGCTATTCCGGTGGACGCTGCGCCGAGCACCGCGGCACGAAGTGGTCGGGCCTGCCGGTCGACCAGGCGAACAACGAGATAGCCCCACCAGCTCCAGAGCCAGGCAACTCCGAAGATCTGGCTGAGTACCGCCGACCCGGGAAGCACGCCTGTGTACGTCACAACAGTGACCACGGTCAGGGCGACACCCGCGCCCAGAGCGATGAACACGGATCGAATGAAGGAAGAAACGGTGAACCCCCGGATATAAGAGCGGTACCCCGCAGGAGCGAGGTCCTACTTCAACGTGACAACGACGAGACTACTGGGGCAGACCAGTAGGAGTTGCCGGTTCCGTCAACCTGGATCCCTGCTGGTTGGGCTGAGCGAAGCAACTAAACGAAGAACCCCAGGTGGCACAACCATTGGTCGCACTACCTGGGGTTAGATGCTCCTCCAGCTGGACTCGAACCAGCAACCCTTCGATTAACAGTCGAATGCTCTGCCATTGAGCTATGGAGGATTATGTCGGCGGGGCATGCTCTGCCCTGCAACGGAATGGAACTTTACAGAGCGTGGCGCGAAGGATCAAATCAGTGCCTTCACCTGCAATGACACCGGTGTTCGCCGCACCCTGCTCACGGGCGCCGGCACGGGCGGAGAACCCCCTCGGCGACCAAGGGGCACCTGCCCGGAGGGCTCATCGCCGTGTGCTTAAATGTGCCTACGGGGCTATAGCTCAGTTGGTTAGAGCCGCGGACTCATAATCCGCTGGTCGCCGGTTCAAGCCCGGCTGGCCCCACCAAACTTAAGAACACCTGGTCAGCATCGGTTTTTCGGTTCTTCTAGATCACTGTTTCTACTCTGGATCACTGCTCTCATCCCCTGATTCGGGAAGTGGTAGGAGAGTCGGGACCCTGGATGCCGCCGCTGCGGCTGCTGTGTTCAATGATACCGCGACAGCGGCCTGTTCGGCCGGCAAGACGTCAATGTAGTGCCTAAGGGTGGTGCTGACCTGCCCATGACCCAGGTTCTTCGACACCGCAGCGATCGAAGCCCCTGCCGCCACCGACAGGCTGGCGAACGAGTCACGAAGTTGATGAGGGGTCGCCGCCGGCTCAATGCCCGCCTGCTCGCAGGCAGGGATCAGCACCCGATTACGCCAGTTAGCGTTCGACAACTCTCCACCCACAGAACTGATGAACACCAGTTCCCTGCCCCACGGGGCCACCTCAGGCCACTGCTTCAACGCAGAACCATCGCCATAGCGCTCCGACCAAAGCTCAAGGAGCTTCACCCTCACCAGCTCAGGGACCGGGACCACACGACGCTGATGCGTCTTCGTCGGCCCCACCTCCATATAGGACTCATCACCACGACGAACGGCCTTCGACACCGAGGCCACGAAACCATCAGAGACAAGATCAGACCACACCAGAGCTGCGGCCTCTCCCCAACGAAGCCCCATATACGCCAACACCAGAATCAGGGCCTCGTCCTGCTTCGCCGGAACTGCCTTCACCAGTCCGGCGATCTGCTCATGGGACACCACACGCGGCTTACCCGGTTTCACACCACGAACGGTGATCTTCTCTGACGGGTTTACCGCCAGCGCCCGATCATCCACCGCCACGCGCAACACACCACGCAGGACACCCAGAGCAAGCCGAGCAGTGCTCGGAGACCGACGCTTCGCCAACTCATTCACCCATGCCTGCACATCAGAACGACGGAGCATACTTACCGGGAGCCTCCCGAACTTCGGGAGGACATGGGTCCGCAGCAACGAGTCCTCCCGCTGCACCGTCGCAGGGGCAACATCAGAATGCAAAGCGGTGTACCTATCAGCCCACCACGCCACGGACTTCTTCGCCCCAACAGGGTCCAGAAGCCCCTCACCACGTTCCAGCCGCCGATACCCTTCACGCTCAAACGCCTCGGCGTCCTGACGCCGACGAAACGTCTGGGACACAGCCGAACGACCACCCACCCAAATGATCGCCCGCCACGACACCTTGCCGGTACGATCAGACACACGCTTTTCAACACTCACGGGTCGTCACCAAAGCTTTTCCGCGTAACCGCCGCCCTGCGGCGCAGCAGGTCCATCAACATCCAAGACCTGGGCCTCAATCCACGACACAACATCACTCATCCGCCAACGAAGACGGGCACGACTGCCCGCGGACAAACGGAGGGGAACCGGTTCATCGCCCCTCTCACGGTTCTCCACAAACATCCGGCGCACCTGCTCCGGGGACACTCCAAGCACCTTGGCCACCTCCTTGGTCGACACCAACGCTTCTGGCTGCTCTGTCTGATTCACGACACCCTCACATTCCTTCCGCTAACTTCAACGAGGCTCCCGCCCGGACTGCCGTCCGGTTGGGCCTTAGACCACCGCTGACCAGGACCATCCCAGCCACTTCGCTGCACCGGGATTCCACAACCGACAACAGCCCACATCACACGAACAACTACCGACAACAGACACACAAGGTCCGACCGGTCGCCTCCCGGCCTCCCTCCACGCGCTTCCGCTCCGCACGCGCGTTCCGCTCGGCCCTCCCCCGCCCGGTCGGGGCAGCCCTCCGCTGCGCTCCGAGCTGCCAACAGCTCCACAATCCCGATCCACCAACAGCACCCGGGACACCCACTGCCACACACAGTCCACGACCACCCAGACACCAGCCGATCACGAGCTCGTCACGCCACCGGAAGGACCAGGGCCCCGCTCATCGCCATCGACACCATCACCGCCGGCACCAGACACAAACCGGTTGCCCTCCTTCACCGTCCCATGCTGCGCCAAATACGCCTCGATGGACTTTTCTGACATGAAATATGCACGGGCTTGAATAAGCAATCCTGTCTCACTACCAATTACACACCCACCAATACGATCAGCAGGGATATCCGTAGGAGACACAGCATCATCCGGAGTCTGACCAAGGATCATCTCCCGCATCTGGGGCGTTGACACCCTGAACGCCACGCGTCTGCCCGTAAGGTCCCTCACCGCGGTTGAAATCGTGTTCGCATCCGGCTTCTGCGTGGACAAAATCACATGAATACCGGCAGACCGGCCACGCTTGATAAGGTCACGAATGAGCGCCTCAATGCGCTCCATCTTCTCCTTCTCAGCCTTGGGGCGCCCTGTCTTCTCGGTCCAGGCCTGAACCTCATCCATGACGATCAGTTCAACAGGACGTTCGGAAACAATGGGCGAGTTCCAGAAGTTCGATTCACCGGTGAGCTGCTTGTTGGTCTTAATGCGTTCACGCATCACAGCCTGCTTCGACTCCAACAGCTCAATCATCCCGTCGAAATCCTCATCGTCCTGCCAGAGCAGATCGACATACGGTGCGACAGAGTCGAAGTCTGCGCCACCTTTACCGTCACAGACGGTGACTTTCACACGGTCATCAATAAGCAGCGGAGTCAGGAACTCGTTAATGAACGCGGTCTTGCCACCACCAGGGACACCACCAACCAACGTTCCAGACGTACCCGACAGCGACAGCGACTGAGGTGCACCCTCCTCGTCGTAGAACGCGGCCACAGCCATCTTGTCCCAATCCACCGCCGGCGGGGCCGTCAGCGTACGAGGTTCATCCAGTGCAGAGCGCTTCTTCTCACGGAAGAAGTCAACGGACCACGCACTGTTAGAGAGACGCTGCAGGGTGTAGTCCGCGGCCCCGACGATAGGCAACGCGCTCTCGATCTTCGCTGCCACGTTCTCCTCGGTGGCCCCTGCCAAGGGCACATCAAATTCCCAGATATCAAGCTGGAAGTCATACACACTGAAATACTCGCGTTCGTCGGACCAAGACACCATCTGAGCTTCCCGTAGCAGGGCGTTGCCGAACTCCAGCATCTTGCGCCGGCGGTAACCGACGTACAGTCGCCACCCATCACCGAGCACCGGGGCGCTACAGAGGAAGAACCGGATGAACGGCGCATCGGTGCTCCGCTTAAACATGAACGCCCCGACCCACAGCACAAGGGAGACGACAGCAAGGGCTGCGAACATCGACGACATCATCAGCAGAATGACCCAGACAAGGGTGACCCAGGTCCGCGGCACCACCCACCGGACCACCCGGAAACCCAACGTCAGCCACCAGATAACACCGTAGTCAACATAGGACTGCTGGAGCTCCCGGTGCCGGCGATCCTTCGCCGCCGCAGAGGCCGAAGCCGCCCGGTACTCATCCCGAGCACTCGGACGGCCCCCCTCAAACCTTTCGAGCGCCATCGTCAGGACTCCACGTCGATCCAGAGACGACGCAGGAACTCCGGTACATCCTGACCACTACGAGACTGAGCCCGATCAAGATCACGCTCAGGCTCAGAACGCCGCTTCACCGTCCGCGCGAGATCACCAATACGACCCGGCAGCTCCAACGCCAACCTGAACAAGGCAGTAGCACTGTCTTCCACATCCAACAGGCCATCAGCCTGGTACTGCTTCGCGCGTTTCAACTCCGATGCCTTCGGTGTCCTCACCACACGATCAACAATTCGGCTTAGAACATCAGCCGACACGGTCTCATTGCCCGCGGTGCGAAGGCCCAAACAGGCTGGGCCGTCTACAGACTGCACGACAATCCTGATGACCAAACGAGCAGTCTGATGCATATACCACTCATGGGGAGCAGCCGCCCATGTCAGTTCAGCCGGGCAAGTGAGAACATCAGGAATCCCCTCGACGTCATCGAACGGGTCCTCTAGGTACACAGCACTCCAACCCTCGAACTCGGGGATCAAAGTGGCCACGGGAGCCTTCTCCGCACCAACGAAATTTTCCGCCTTCGGCAGGACATCCAGCTCCGCCAAAGAAATAGCCGCACTTCCTCCCTTCACATCCTCACGACGGATTTCTGTGTCCTTATACAAACGCTTAGGAATATCCATTTTCTGTCTCCTCACTCTTCTTCAGCCACGGCTTTGGTGGCCTCGTCATAATCAAAGTGGACACCATCCACTAGGTCGTAGTAGTCCTGGACATGCTGCACCTCAAGAGGCGTATACGCCCAGTGAAAATACAGCCGACAAAACTCGTGCTCGCGCATTTCGCGGACCCTCCGCACTTCATCGCGTACCTGATGGGCCACCTGGTCCGCATCATCCGCGGACTCCCGAATCGCCAGACCAGGAACCACACCGAGCCACTCACGCTCACCAACCCGCGCGATCTGAGCGACAACACCCGTAGCCATCACACGACGCTCTACAGCATCCCGCACCACAGGTGACAACTCCTCGCTCCACTGGTGGACATCCAGAAGCATGATCTGGCCGCCCACCTGGAACTTCATCGTCGTCTCACGGAGCCGGTAATCGTGCTCACGCAGCACTAGCTCCACGTCGCGCCGCTGATCATTCGATGGCGAATCAACACCAGCAGCGCACAACACATCCTCAATATCGATGTCCCGCCACAGCATCTAGTCCACCGCCTCCAGGCCGTCGTGCTCGAACCACATGCCGACTTTCGTTCGGTCCGAACCCACTTGTGAAGTACCCCAAGGGTGCGCAATAATGCGGTCGTTGACGAACCGGACCTGCTGCTGCGGGACAAACTCCGGCTCAGCCGACGCGTACAATTTGACGCTCATCTGCTCCAATCCAGACCTTCCAGGGCGATCCACCAGAAGCGTCACAGCCCACCGCGGCATGCCATCTTCTTTTCGGGTCTGCTGAACACGTGCCCCATCACGAAAGACCTCATGCGCGCCGACATCCACGACCATGCACGACCAATGGACGGTCTCCGTATCGACACTATCGATACTTCCAATTCCAGCCATCTCACCCTCGACCTTCCGTCACACTCTGTGACTGACTCAAAACTGCGTTTCGCCGTATCTCGGCGACAACAACACCATGCCAAAACGACAACGAAGTAAGAGCGAATAAGCCAAGCTAGAGCTGTTCAAAACGGACAAAGTGTATCGATCGATACAACCTGTCCATTTTGGAAAACTGACCAATGTTCGAAAAATTGAGCCAGAAACGAACAATAGACTCGATGATTCGAACACCATCCCCTGAAGCCCACGAAGCGCCACCTCACGGAGAATCTTTTGTGATGTTCGTCACACTTCACTCAGGACGGTCAGATACACCGACCCCAGACCACCCACCGACCCTCCCTGCATCAACCACACGCCGAGCAACAAACAGGTCATACTCCGCCTGAAGACCCATCCAAAAATCAGCCGACAGCCCGAAGAACACACCCAACCGCACCGCCATCTCACCGGTCATACGAGACTCCCCGCGGACCAACCTCGACACCCTCGACCGACTAACCCCCAGCTCACGAGCCAATCCAGACTGACTAATACCCCACGGCTCCAGAAACTCGGTGAACAAGATCTCCCCAGGAGTCGCCAAGTGACCAGTCTCCTCGCTCAACTCCACCCCTGCCAACCGGTCCATCAGCTCCGCGTTGTCTACAGTGACCTCACGAAAATACCGACCAAAGCTCTCCTCAGCCCCTAACCTCCTCATCAGCCCTGGTGCCCCCTCAGTAGTCTTCCGAGCCAGTTCATCCAACCGGTCGTACGCTTCCCGCTCACCCATCTCCACTACCTCCTCTTCCCTACCTAGAACAGCACCGACTGCACAGACGCCGGCTCAACACTCACCGGCACCGGCTTCTTCACCTTTCCCAGGTCAAGTGCCTTTCTCAGCCCTTCACGCCATGCTTCCTCTCGACCGAGCTTCGCCCTCACCGAACGCTCCTTAACCATCTCTCGGTCCTCGCACCGATCCTCAACCTCCTGGTCAGAAACCATGCACACCTGATGACCGATACCCAGCTTCACCAGCACCTCGTGACCGATCTTCACCGCTTCCTCCGCCGTCCGCGCTGCCGACACCGCTTCGACCACTTCCAGCCGAACATCGACCTTCGACTGCACCTTGCGCCACTCGTCCGGTTCAACCTTGGCGATCGTCCACGACTCCACCGCCGCTTCACCCGCCTCCACCAACTCTTCATCCGTCAGATCAGCGATACCCAGAGAGTCTTTCGCCCCCTTTGACCAGGTCATCTGCCGACGACCCTTCGACTCCTTCTCCCAGACGTGCCACAACGCCACGTCCTCAGCCTCAGGCTTCTCTCCCCGTTGTTGAGCCAGCCCGACGTCCTCCAACACCTGAAACGGTGTCCGACTACCCTTCCGAGCGATCTTTCCCAGACCACCAGAAACCTCACCACCCAACGACTGGCTCATGCCCTTAGCGACATAGCCGGCCACATCCTCTGCATCCTGACCGGTCCCGGCCTGCCGAAGATCAACACCATGCTCATCACTCGGAGCATCCAGCCCCCTACGCTCTGCCGCCCTGGACCAGCGCTCAAAAATCCGTCCCCGAAGCTTCACCAGCTCCAGCTCCGCCAGCCGACGATGGGTCAACAGCAGCGCGTGAATGTGCACGTGCCACCCGTTTTTACCCACCGTGACCTCGACGCTCTTCACGAAATGCTCAATACCGAACTCTGCCTTGTCCCCGACACTCCGAGCGCCACCACGCCACGCTGCCGTGCCGGTCACTCCCTTCCAGCAGTACGAGAGTGCATCCCAGAGTTCCGTGAGGCCCTGGCTCTTCCGGTGCCTAAGAGTCAAGGTCAGGAACTGTACCGAGTGGCCCGGTTCCTCCGTCCAGTTCTGGATCGCCGTCGTGGTCTCTGCTGTACGAAGTGACTGGATGTTCGCTGCTGACACCGGGGACCCCCACACCGAGTGACTGTCCTGAAGACTGGCCCACCGAGCAGAACCCTCTCCTCTCCACTGAAGAGACGCATCCCGAGCACCGGGGGCACGCCACCTGTGACACCCCGCCAGAGACTTCACCTTCGTCACCGACCACAGAGCCGCCTGGGTGCCCCAGAGACGCCGCCGATACTCACGACCAGCCGCCTGCTGCTGCTCTTCTATTTCAGAGGTACCAAGGCGGCGCTCCGCGCCGCTGTTCAACGCCGATTCAACGGCTTTTTCACTTCGGGTAGACCGGTGTCCGGTCTTGCCAGTAGTCTGGGCACATGCAGAGAGCTCCTGCATCGCATCCCTTTCGGTTCGGGATGCTGCCCAGGTGGTATTTGGTAGGTACAGCCTGTGGCCAAGATGGTCTGATTACGCCTCACTAGCGTGATCAGGCCATCTTTTTTGCCTAAAGTTTGCTGGTCTCCAAGCCCGTAATGGACTCATAATCCGCTGGTCGCGGGTTCAAGCCCCGCTGGCCCCACAAATGCCCCGGCACGGCACCCCCGTGACCGGGGATTTTTCATGCTTGACCTGCAACAGCGCTAGATTGGCTCCAGGACAGAGCTGGACACAACTTCCCACGAACGGCCGTCCATCTCCCACGAAACTCCCACGGACGCCACGCCACGG
>NZ_JBQSWV010000041.1:0-18887 GCF_052377495.1 Corynebacterium sp. AOP36-E1-14 | reverse complement strand
CGGCGGATCGACCGGGGCGTCGGTGACGACCACACCGTCGGCGTCGGCGTAGGCGATGTGGCCCGGGGTGAAGTCCACCCCGCCGAAGCTGACGACCACGTCGCGCTCGCCGGCGCCGTCCTTGGCGGACTTGCGGGGGTTGGTGCCCAGGGCCTTGCAGCCGAACTCCATGCCGCCGACCGCGGCGGAGTCGCGGATCGCGCCGTTGATGATCACCCCGGCCCAGCCGTGCTCCACGCCGAACTCGGCGATCATGTCGCCCATCAGCGCGGTGTGCACCGAGGCGTCGCCGTCGACGACGAGCACGCCGCCGGGGTTGTCCTCCTGCAGGATCTTCTTGACCAGGCCGTTGTCCTGGAAGCAGCGCACGGTGGTGACCGGCCCGCAGAAGTCGGTGTGTCCGCCGAGGTCACGGAACTGGGTGTCGCAGCTGCGCACGTCGGCGCCGATGACGTCGACGAGGTCGGCGGTGGGGATGAAGGTGATGTTGTTCATGGTGGCTCAGCCTATCGTGTGACGCCGTCACGCACGCCCGATGTGCGGGGCCGCCCATGTGGCGATCGTCTCCCCGGCGCGTTGGGCCGAGCCGCGCACGGTGAGCAGGTGGTCGGTGTCCTGCAGGCTGATCATCGACTTCGGCCATCGGGCGGCGTCGAGGATGCGGGACGCCTCGGACACCGGCACGGTCTGGTCGGTCGGGGAGTGCAGGACGAGCAGCGGCGCGCCGACGCCGGCCACCGCGGCGACCGCGGCGTCCTGCGCGGAGGCGTCCGCCAGGTCGGAGAGGAAGTCGTGGGAGACGGCGACGTCGCGCCCGGCGAGGTGGACGGTGCGCACCTCGCCGGGACGCATCGCGGCGCAGGCGTCCTGCAGGGAGCGTGCGGCGGACGCCGGACGCAACGGCGCGCCGATCGTCGCGACCGCGGACAGCGACGGGATGCTCCCGGCGGCGTGCAGGGCGGCGGCCCCGCCGAGGGAGTGGCCGACCAGCAACGACGGTGCGGCGAGGCGGGCGTCCAGCCAGGCCGCGGCGGCCTGCAGGTCGGCGACGTTCGAGCTGAACATGATGTCCGGGAAGTCGAAGCGCAGGCAGGCGATCCCGGCGCGCGCGAGTGTCTTGGACACCCGGAAGGCCGCCGGGACCTGACGGTTGCAGGTGAAGCAAAGGGAAGAATCTAACGCAGCAGGTAGACGCACTACACCACCCGCAAACAACCCCTGCCATCCCTCAACGATCCCGCAAGAGCACCGATAGCTGCCCGCGATCCCTCAAGATGACCTGGCAGGAAGTGCGAGTAGATCCGGTCCGTCGTCGCGATCTCGTCATGCCCCAGCAACGCGGACACTGCATGCAACGGCTGACCGCCACTCAGCAACGCCGTCGCATAGGCATGCCGCATCCCATGCATGCTGATCGGGGCCTCGATCCCCGCCACGCGCCGCGCCGCGGTCATCGATGCACTGATCACCGGAGAGGAGACACCGTCGCCCCGAGCGCCCGCGATCACACGATCCTGCGGCTCGCGCATCCACCGCTTCAGATCACGGGCAAGCTCCCGACTGATCGGCACGTAGCGGTCGGAGGATGCGTTCTTCAAAGGGCCGTCCACCCCGACCTTGTGGGGGCACTGCCGGGCCACGTGTATCCGCATCCGGTCGAAGTCGATGTCGTGCCCCTCGAGGCCGGCGACCTCCCCGATACGCAAGCCTGTCTCGGAGGCGAGGATGATGCACCTGGCGAGCCATTCGGACGGCGGCAGGCGATCCTCCTTCTCCACGCCATTCACCGTGTACGTCGCCACCCCGCCACGACGTGCAGCATCGATCAGCATGTTGATCTGTACAGGCGTTGGAACCTGGCGCTCCTGGACCGACTTGAGCTTGTTCGCCATCCCCTTCCTCGCGAGCTTCACGGGGTTCTTCACGATCAGGTCATCGTCTACGGCCTGCTGTACCACGGTGGAGAGCTGGCCAACCCGCAGGCTGATTGTCGAGTCCGCGTACGGCTGATTGTCCGCCCACGGGCGTCCTCGACGGAGCGTCGCTATCCATGAGGTGACGTGCGATTTTCGGAGCCCCCCGATCGGCACATTCGCGAGGGCGCCGAGGTTGTCGATGAGCGACTTCCTGTTCGACCTGGTTCCCCGTGCTACAGCCTGCTCCATCCACTGTTCCGCGAGTTCCTTGATCGTCGTCTCGAGGTCTTGGGGGTTGACGTAGACGCCTTTTGCGACGTCCGCCTTCATCTTGTCTTCGTGGAGCTTGGCGTCTTTCCTAGAGTGGAAGGACAGCGATTTTGTCTCTCCGTCGGGGCCGTACCACCGGGCGACCCATGCCACGGGCTTCCCGTTCTTCGGCTTGCCTGTACGTGGTCGTCTCTGGACCATTGCTACACTCCTGGTGTCTGCTGCTGATTGGTGGACGTCTCTGGCCCCCATCGCCCTGGCCGGCGGTGGGGGCCGTTTTCTGTGTCTAGGGGGCTTCCATGGTGGGGTTGCCGTTCTCGTCGTAGTACCGCGGTGAGGTTTCGCCGGTCTCCTTGTCGAACCAGATCGGGTCACCGTTGTCGTCGTAGTAGCCGCATGTTGCGGCGGGGCCTACGCAACCGTCTGACCTGTAGGGGTCGGTGTAGGTTTGGCTCTCCTGCAAGAGTTCCGGATGATCTCGCCAGAATTGCTCGGTCGCATCTCCTTCTGCTTGGGCTTCTGCAGGGTCAGCGCACCGGTTGGTGTCGCCGAGGACGCTGCGTCGGCAGTCAACTCCGGGGATGGGGGTGGATGCCTCCTCCGCTGCTGCCTGGTCGCCGCTGGGGGTGTAGTCGGGCTCGTCGCCGCCGGTGTGAGCTTCGCCGCCCAGCTTCTCTGCGAGTTGGGGAGCGAGAGCCAGTGAGGCGTCTTTTCCTTCGTCGGAGTTCAGGGAGACCGCGGTGGTGTCGAAGGTGACGGACACACCCCCGAAGTCGTCGGAGGCTTCCTGCCAGACATCGAGGTCGTCGGCATTGGCGAACATGTTGATGCCGGCGGAGTAGTCAACGATGTCGAGTTCGAATGTGCGCTCAGCTCCAGAGAGTTCACCGGGGTCGTCCTCGACGGGGTCGGTGTAGTCGGCGTCGAGTTCGTCGAGCGCGTCGAGGACGCGGGTGACTTCGTCGGGGATGGGGGCTTCGGTCTCGCTCGTGGCAGGAGGGGCGGTGACGGTCTTGGTGACTGTATCGGTGTCGTTGCCTTCGCTGCATGCGGTGAGCGCGAGGGCTCCGGCGGCGACGGTGGCGAGCGCTGTTCGTCTGATGGTCATGGTCGTCTCCTCATGTGGGGTGGGGCTGCCGTCGTCAGTCCGGCAGTCTATTTAGTTTCTCACAGTGATCTTATGAGGGGTGGTGTGGACCATGGCCCGCCATACCTCGACGAGATGCCGAGTGACTCCAAGGGCCCAGGCGATAGCGCCGACATGGGGGCCGTACTGCGCTTCGGCTTCCTGGTAGGCGTCCGGGTCGATGAGCATGCGGGCTGCGTACTCGTCGGCACGGCGCTCCTGGCGGTTGTGGAGTACCTGGTCGGCGGTGGGCTGGTGACCGTAGGTGTGGTGGCCGAGTTCGTGGGCGAGGGTGCATCGTCGGGCTATGGGCCCGAGGTCTGACCGGAGAGTGATGCTGCCGTCCGGATGTCGCCGACCTTTCTCGCCGCCGTGGTGGTCGTCCACGGCGATGTTGTTCTCCCTGGCATAGGCCTCAGGGTCCGTCGTGGTAATCGTCATCGCCCTCCTCTGGTTCGGTGTCGCTGCTATCAGCAACGTATTCGAGGGGACGGACACTTGGGGTAGTTTCATTGGGTTGTCCCTGTTCGGGGCCGAAACTATGGGGGGAGTCTGACCGGAGGTCGACAACATTGTTCCGGCCGTCCATCTCGGGGTTGATGACGTCTTCGGTGCGTCCGAAGAGGTACTGGGCTTCGGGGTCGGAGCGGCGCATGATGCCGTCGAGGAGCTGCTTGTTGGTGGCCTGGTCGATAGCAGCGTCAATGCCGACGCCTTCAATCTCCCACGGCTGCAGGTAGCCGGTCTCCACGAGGCCGTCGACGGGCTTGCGTCCGTAGGCGCGACACAAAGCGATGACCATCTCCGGACGCAGCGTGCCGCGGCTGAGCTGGCGAGACAGTGTGCTCTCAGACATTCCGGCTTTGCTGCTCGCTGTGCGGCGAGTGTCTTCACCGATGAGGTCGGCGATCCATACGTTGTGTTCCATGGCTATGACTGTACTTGCAAAGTGTCGCCCGCACAATAAATACCAGTTCAGAAGGTCAACGGGGGTAGTGGACGGGGGCAGTCTTGTAATTCACGCTTGCGCACTGTCGCCGCAGGGCGCAGTATGTATTCCAACGGCGACGGAACGAGCGCCGGATGAACTTAGGATTCACCCCTCGAAAGGAGGAGCTCATGGACATCGAACAGAACCGGGCGATCTACCGCTTCCGCGACGGGGCACTGGACGCCATCAGCCGGGCGAAGAACTGCCGGTCAGAGTCGGAACTCGCTGCCATTCTCGGCATCCGCGACGAACAGCTCGACAAGGCACGCCACGGAGCACTCGTCGGATTCCCGATGGCGGTGCATGTCGCCAAGCTCATGGGCACTGACGGGTACCTCGGCGCGTGGACCGAACTGGTCACCGCCGACCCCATAGCCGCGTAACCCCCCCCAGACATGAAAGGAGGCCCCGAATGCACCTCGGAGCCAACCACGAACAGAGTATCACCCCGTTCAACTTCCACGGACGTGATGTCCGTGTCCTCTCCGGTGAGGACGGCGAGCCCTGGTTCGTCCTCAATGATCTGTGTGCAGTCCTGGAGATCGCCAACCCCCGCGTTGTCTCGGCGCGGATCGACCCCGAGTCCAAGGGTGTCTGTCTGGCAGACACCCCTGGGGGTCGGCAGAACGTCACCGTCGTAGACGAAGCAGGTATGTACGAGGTCGTCCTCCGTAGTGACAAGCCGGAGGCTGCAGAGTTCCGCCGGTGGGTCACCCGCGAGGTCCTGCCGTCCATCCGCCGCACCGGATCCTACGGCGCCCCGTCATTCGACCCGAACACCCTCACCCGGTCCGACATCCTCCAGATCGCGCTCAACGCGGAGACAGAGCGCCTAGCGCTCGAAGCGGAGAACAAGGAGCTAACCCCGAAGGCGGAGGCCTACGACGACTTCCTCGACGCGACGGGCAAGTACGGCGTCGGCGCGGTGGCGAAGATGCTCGGCACCAGCCAGAACAAGCTCTTCCGCGACCTGCGAAACGCCGGTGTCCTGATCTCGAAGGGCACGATGCGGAACACCCCGTACCAGCGGTACATGCATCACTTCGAGGTGAAGGCTCACAGCTATGAACGGTCGAACGGGGAGCAGGGCACGTCGTACACGACGTATGTCCAGCCGTCGGGGATTGACTTCATCCGCCGGAAGCTCGGCTTCGAGAGCATCGATCCTCCGGCGCCGGCTGACGCTGCCTGACCCTTGGTCGCCTGCATGGGGAAGTGCGGGTGACTCGCTCCACCGCCAGTCTGCTGGCCGCCCCCGTCGTGGGGGAGTGGGAGCACCAGGTCTCAATGACCTTGTTATTTGTGAACTAAATAGTGGATGTCGCCAGATGATACTGGCCCAGCGCGGGTTGACTTGTCCCCGCGTCAACGCAACCCCACCCCGTCGACTTGTCCGGGGAAGTGAGCGCGATGGGCTACCCGACAGGGAGGCACCCCCTACACCACGGTGTGGGGGAGGGAAACGAGGGCGACGTTAAGCGCTAGACAGCCCTGCCGCGGACGTGGTCCGCCACCGTCGTCATGGACGAGCAGGGCACCAGGGCGGGGCGTGAATCCCGGGGTCGGAAGTCCTCCCCGGAAAGCGCGCTCATGACCGGCGGCCAAACCTCCGCTGATGAGGCGTCCAGCTGCGCCCCGCCCCTTGAACCACCCACGTCGCCGTCGGCGCAGTCTGCCAGGACCATGCGCGCCGACGACGACACCGACCAACCCCCTGAATAGGAGAAGGCCATGACCTCACCTTACAGACCACCCCTGATGATCGCCGTCGACGAGGCCGCCAGTCTGATGTCGATGACCCCTAAGGCCCTCTACGGGCAGATCTACCGCGGCACCTCCGGGCTCATCGTCCGCCGGGGCGGCAAGACCCTCCGCGTGTCCCTCAAGTCCGTCCTCGCCGTCGCCGGCATGACCCTCAGCGAGTACATCGACTGGCAGGGCGAAACCGCGGGGGCATCCCGCACGAAGATCCGAGGTGCAGCATGACCCGCCAGATGACCGACAAGGAACGACTGATGCACTCGATGGTCAACCACCCCGCAGGCAAGTCCGGCCCGGCCCGTCCCGCGCCGGGATGTCACCGCAAGCCTGACGAGGCCGACCCGTACACCACTCCGGCGGACGTGCTGGAGCATGACCGTGCGTGGCAGGTCGCCCAGGGGATCATGTTCGGCATCGGCGCCCTGGGCGTGGTGCTGCTCGTCCTCGTCGTCCTCATCACGGTGTTCCGGGCGGTGATCGGCCCGTGGTGATCGACGACCGCACGTACTGCGCAGTGATGACGGGGCGTGACTACGTCGCCGTCGCCCGCATGATCGACCGGGCCCGCATGATCCCGCATGACCGGGAAGCGCAGACCCGTCTGGAGCGCCGTGCTGCGCGCCGCCTGGAGCTGGTGCGCCGCGACATCGCGGACGACGGCACGGGCCGCGTCTGGGCGCGCACGGACATCGCGGCGGGGCAGGGCCTCGTCCGCTCAACCCAAGGCCACGCTCGTGACGCTGTGGCCGCCACCCGAACCCACATCAAGGAGATGGGCCGATGACCTACACCAGGATCCCTCACACCACCTTCGACGAATGGCTAGACCAGAGACGCGAATACGTCACCGCCACCGAAGCCGCTCGACTCCTCGAGTCCCCGTCGTACCACCGCACCTTGCGGGACGAGAAGACCAACGGGTCGAGCTTCACCGGCAACCGGTACACCGAATGGGGCAAGAAGCGAGAGCCAGAGATCGCCGAGTACCTCTCGGTGTTCGGCCCCGACACCCGCCTCGAGCCCAACGACGACCTCCTGGTCCTCACCGACACTCGCTACGCCGCCACCCCCGACATGATCAGTGCTGACGGTGAGGTCATCGGGGAGATCAAGACCACCGGTGAGGACTTCTCCGGGCATATCCCCGGCAGGTACTTCAGTCAGGTGCAGTGGCAGCTCTTCGTCACCGGCGCCGAGGCGTGCGTCTTCGCGTGGGAGATCCGGCTCGTCAACGACGACGGCTCTTTCACCCCCGGCGACATCAAGACGACGATCATCCGCCCGGACGTCGAGCACCAGTGGCGCCTGCAGGCCGTCGCCGACCAATTCCTCGCCGATGACGTCGCGCCGCTCGAGGTGCCTGAGAACCTGGAGTCCCTGGTTGTCGAGAAGCTCGAGCTCGAGCAGCAGCTCGCCGGCGTCGTCGACGCGATCAAGCGGGCAGTGGGCACGGAACCGGCATTGTACGACCTGCCGACCGCGACGGTGACGGTCACCGCTGACGGCAAGTCGGAGCGGCTGGACACGAAGGCCCTTGCCGCGGACCACCCCGACCTCGTGGCGCATTACTACGTCACGTCGGCCCGTAAGGGGTCGGTGAGGGTGAAGCAGAAGAAGGAGGTCGTCTGATGGGCGGCTTCTCACCTGAGAGCTACGAGACCGTCGACGAGCGGATCCAGCGCTTCTACCGGGAGACCCCCGGCGGGCGCATCACCACGGAGCTGCTCGAGCATGCCGGCGAGCCGGGGAAGACCCGGTGGATCGTCAAGGCGTACGTCTTCCGCGACGACGGCGACCACCCGGCGGGCACGGGCATGGCCTTCGATACCGACGGGGTGGGCATGGCGCAGAAGACCGCGGCACTGGAAACCGCCGAGACGTCCGCAGTGGGCCGTGCCCTGGCGCAGGCCGGGTACTCCGGAAGCAGGAGGACGACGCGGGAGGAAATGGCGAAGACGGTCATCCCCGACCTGCTCCGTCGGATCGGTACCGCGGGGTCGAAGCAGGAAACCGGTGACCTGTGGATCGAGGCGAACAAGGCCGGTGTGCTGGACGAGCAAATGAAGAAGCGGATCTACAAGCGCAACGAGGAGTTGGCGAAGGAGGGTGCTGGTGGTGAGTGATCATGAAATCCCGACTGAGCCGTTGAATCCTGTGGCTGTTGAGCGCCGCATCCTCGAACTGTCGAACCTCACCGACCACCTCCGCGCCTACCGCCAGGCCGACGCCACCTACGACCGGGCCAAGGCCCACGCGCAGCTCGCCGCCGAGGGCAAGACCGTGGCGGACCGGGAGGCGGAGGTGGAGCTGGCGACGGTGGCCGAGCGTGACGCGAAGGACGTTGCCGAGGTCGCGTATTCGCACGTGAACCGCAGGGTGAAGGCGTTCGAGCGGGAGCTGGACGCGATCCGCAGCATCGGCGCGTCGGTCCGGTCGATGTACTCCGTCGCAGGACGAGGGGAGGGCGCCTGATGGCCAAGCAGCGCATGCCGCAGCACGTCGCCGACACTGTCCTCGACCGGGCGGACGGCGCGTGCGAAGCAATGATCCGCGGAGTGTGCACCGGCGGGGCAGAGCACCTGCACCACCGGATGATGCGCTCCCAGGGCGGCCGGCACACGGTCGAGAACCTGGTGGGCGTCTGCTCCACCTGTCACCGATACCTGCACGCCAACCCCGCATTCGGCTACAAGTCCCGGCTGCTCATCCACTCGTGGCAGCCGGTCGAGTGGCCACCCCGCTACTACCGGGGGATCTACACCCCACCAGAGGAGGAGACATGAGAAAAGCACTGAGGTTCGAGGCGCTCCGGCGAGACGGTTTCGCCTGCACCTACTGCGGTGCACGAGCCTCGACGGAAGTTCAGCTGCAGGTCGACCACGTGGTCCCCGTTGCTCTCGGCGGGCAGGACGTGGCCAGCAACCTCGTAACCGCATGCGCGGACTGCAACCGGGGCAAGGCTGGCCGGCACCTGGGCGAGGAGTTCAGCGAGCAGGTCGACGAGGATGCCGCTCGCTGGTCGGACGCTATGGCCCAGGCCGCTCGCGAGACCGAGGAGGAGTACCGGAACCGTCAGGCGATCGGCGCCTCGTTCCTCGAGGTCTGGAATACCTACGGGCCGGGCACGGACGTTGGCGAGGACTACCTCGACACGATCATGCGGTTCCTCGCTAACGGCCTGCGCCCTCCGGATATGGGCGAGCTGGTGCAGGTCGCGAACAACGCGACGGCGCGTGATCCCTGGCTCTACTTCTGCGGGTGCTGTCACAACCGGCTTCGAGACCGGCACGAGCGCGCTGCGGAGATCCTCCGGGAGCAGAAGCTGGCGCGGGAAGGGAGTCCACGTGGGGAAGATCCGAACGGTTAAACCCGAGTTCTTCACGTCGCCGGATACCGAGGGCGCGTCGATGGAGGCGCGTCTGTTGTTCGTCGCGATGTGGTGTTGGGCGGATGACTACGGAGTGGGGGAGACGAACCTTCTCGGGCTCCGGGCGTTCGCCTTCCCCGAGGAAGATCCTTACCTCAGCAAGGAGATTCCTTGCCTCTGCAAGGAAGTCGCGGATGCGTACGGCGTGCGGTTCTACCGGGTCGGACGGCGAGCGTATTACCAGATTCTCAGCTGGGACTCACATCAGAAGACGCAGCGCAGGGCGAAGGACAAGAACCCTCACTACGACGACCCGGACGCGCAGGTAGACGAAAGATTCCACCGCCAGCAAGGAACTTCAGTTCATGAGCAAGGAAGTTCAGCGCAGGTGCAAGGAAAATGCATCGACGGAAATGGAAATGGAAACGGAAGGGGAAAGGGAAATGGAACTACTTCGCCCCCCGCGGCTTCGCCGCCGCCGGCGCGAGACACGACCGAACCTGGAACCTTCCCGATCCTGTCGAAGCTGCCGAAGGCTAACGGTCGCTGCGCCTACCCCGCCCCGTTCAGCGAATGGTGGAAGGCGTACCCGAAGCACAAGAACGGGTCGATGCAGGACGCCTACACCGAATGGCAGAAGGCCGTGAAGCGCATCGCCCCCGACGATCTGCTCCGACTCACCACTGCCTACGCCGACAACCCCGGAGTCTCGTCGGTCGACTACTGCCCGGACGCGCACCGCTGGCTCAAGACCGCCCGGTGGGAGACCGTCACCGAGACCGACCACACGATCACTGTCCGGAGCCAGGCCAACGGCTACAGCCCGGAGGAGTGGCTGGCCCCGCCGGAGGACCCCGGCGACTACATCGAGGGTGAGGTCATCGAGATGAGGGGGATCGGGTCATGAGCGAGCAGCTGACGTATCCGAAGATCGCGGCGGTGATCCTCGCCGAGGTTCGGGCGATCTACCCGAATGGGCGGAAGCCCGACCCGGAGATCACGGAGTCGTGGGCGCGGGCACTGCAGCGCAGTCGTCGGGTGTATCCGGCGATGGTGTGGCGTGAGGCGGTGACGGTGTGGTCGATCTCGCACAGTGAGGTTCCGACCCCGCACGACATCATCACGGCGGCGGGGCAGGTTGTCGATCAGTGGCAACTGGACCCGGAGCGCAAGCGGCAGCTCGAGGAGTTCCGTGCGCAGCGTCTGGAGGCGAAGTTCGGCGCCGGCTATGGGGCTCGGGAGTCGTTGCCGGCGGGGGAGCGGGGCGAGTTGGAGTCGTCCGTGTCGCGTCGGTCGTGGCGGGAGTTGCGGGCGGAGATCGGTAGGCGCGCCCAGGATCGGCGTGTGTCGGAGCAAGTCGCGGCGGGTCGAGGTGACCTGTTCGCGGACATGAACAAGCAACCCGGGGACGCCCCGGAGAACGGAAGTTAGACATGGCACAGATCAGCATCACCGGCACCCTCGGCAAGGACCCGGAGGGCAAGACCAGCAACGCGGGCAAGCCGTTCGCCCGGTTCTCGCTGGCGTGGTCGGAGTCGAGCAAGGACCAGCAGGGCAACTGGCAGGACGGGCCCACGCAGTGGATCCAGGTCACGTGCTTCGGGCGGGTGGCGCAGAACCTCGTGGCGTCGCTGCACAAGGGCGACCGGGTGAACGTGGTGGGCCGGATCAAGCCGGAGGCGTGGTCGTCGCAGCAGGGTGAGCAGACGGTGCTTGCGCTGGTCGCCGACAGCGTGTCGCCGGATCTGACGTTCGCGTCGGTGCAGGTGCAGAAGAACCCGAAGGGCGGCATGGGCGGTGGTGGTTGGCCGCAGGGTGGTCAGCAGCAGGGCGGGGGAGACCCGTGGAACTCCGCGCCGCAGTCGAACGGGTTCGACGACGGTACCCCGCCGCCCTTCTGATCGACCGGAACCCCCGCACCCTCACCCACACGCCACCAACCCCGCTTAGGCCCGCACAGCGACAGCCAGGCGGGGTTTCGCGTACCTCACGCCCGAAAGGACCACCCCACCATGACCACCTGCACCCGCCCACGGTGCGACCGCGCCGCCAGACGCGGTCACGACCTGTGCCAAACGCACCTGTATGCGACCGGCCAGTTCAAGCCCCGCGTCCCCGTCCAGCCCGTCCGCGACCACCTCGCCACCTGCATCGACGGCGGAGCAACCTACGGCGGCATCGCAGCCGCCACCGGCGTCGCCACCGTCACGATCATGCAGCTCATGGGCCGCTACGAGCACCGCGACCAGCACCGCGTCGGTGCCGATGTCGCCGAGAAGCTGATGCGAGCCACCCCGGACATGTCCCGGTTCGTACCAGCCTGGCCGTACACCCGCCGCGTCCGCGCCCTGCGCGCCGCCGGGCACACGATCAACGCCATCACCGACCACCTCGGCCTGTCGGTCTGCACCATCATCGACCTCAGCGACGGCAAGTACACCCGCCTGCGCGACACGACCGCCGAGACCGTGCGGGCGAGCTACGAGTCCATGTCCGCGTGGCCGGTGCGCCCCATCGACCCGCGCACCCTCAACCGCCAGTGGGCCCCTCCGATGGCCTGGTCTGATATCGACGACCCGGACGAGGACCACACCCCACCGCCAGGCGCAGTACAGGCCGCCGGCCCCGTCATCGCGGCGATCCTCGAGCTCGTCGGCGAGTACGGCATGGAGCCTGCTGCGGACGTCGTCGGCGTGTCGCGGGAGACGATCCGCAAACCCCTCGCAGGGGAGCGGCAGTTCATGCTCAAGCGGTCGGCCTTGGCGATCTTGCGGGCACAGGCCGCGCTGCACCGCAAGGCGGTGGCGGCATGACCGGCTGCAGGCATGGGCACCCGGCCGATGATCGCTACCGCAGGGGCCGCGGTGACCTGGCTTGCCGGGGCTGCGACCGGGACCGCACCAACCGCGCCTCGGCCCTGCGAGCGGCCCGAAGGGCAACCGACAACGGCCCCTGGCACGAGGTTGAGCCGCGCACGTCGTGGCTGCCGCGTGCGGGGTGCCGCGATATTGACCCCGACGAGTTCGACGTGGGCCTGAACGTATCCGGATCCGCGCCACCGGCCGTCCGCATCGACGCGATGTGGGACCAGGGCAAGATCTGCGAGTCCTGCCCCGTCCTCGCGCTGTGCGCCCGCGACGCCATCGCCCACGGTGACATCGCGATCGTTCGTGCTGGTGTGCCGATCGTGGCGAACGCGGATCTTGCGTGGCGGAAGATGGAGCGTTCTGCTCTGGCGGCGATGGCGGCGACGGATGATCCGCCGGCAACCAGGCGCACGTGGCGGCAGGCCGCGCACCGCACGTCGGACCGGCGCCGGGCCGAGCGCAAGGCGAAGCAGGCGGCGGCATGAGGATGTTCCGCACCGATCGCCGCGCCCTCCTCGCCGTCGCCGAGACGGGCACCTGCCAGCGATGGCACGCCCGTGACTTCGTCGCCGACGGTCTCGCCCTCCGCGCCTGCCACGGCCGCGGTCCCCACGACTGTGGTCACGGTTGCCCCGGCTACGGCCGGCATGTCCTCACCGCCCACGGCCAGCACCTCGCCTGGCTCCTGCGCACCATCAGCGACGAGCTCGCGCAGGACACCGCGCCGCCCATGACCCAGCTCGCCATCCCGGGGGTCGCCGCATGACGACGTGGACCATGCCCCTGTCGTACGACAAGCCGCCGCTGACGCTGAATCAGCGCGGGCACTGGGCGAAGACCGACGCGCACCGCAAGGCGCTGCGCGCCTGGTCCAAGGTCGCCGCCCGGAAGATCGGCATCCCCACCGGGCTGGGGCACATCACCACGCGCCTGCACTACCGGGCGCCGGACCGCCGACGCCGGGACGAGGACAACCTCATCGCCACAGCAAAACCCCTGTGGGACGGGCTGGTCGACGCCGGCATCGTCCCAGACGACACCAGCGAATACATGACCAAGCTCATGCCGAAGATCCACCCACCATCGCCAGACGGTCCCGCCCTCTGGCTCACCATCACGATCGGAGCCCCACCATGACCCACACCGTGTGCGACGTTGTCCCGTCCGGCCGTCCTGACCCCCGCGACCCGTACCGGGAAGGCGAGGTGCGCATGCCGCACCCGCACTGCCCCGCCTGCCGGGAATGGGCCGAGGAGCACGGCGCGGACTGGGACGAAGCGGCCGAATTCTACGACCTCACCCTCACCGACGACGGCGAATGGGTGGAAACTCCATGACCCGCTGCATTGACTGTGGCGATCCCCTGGCCGATCAGCTTGCCGTGCACCCAATGTGCCGGGCGTGCTGCCAGATCGCCGTGCACATCCTCGGCGATGTCGATGCCCGCGTCCGCCAACTCGAAGGACACCCCGCATGACCCGTTTCCGCCCGCAACCCATCCGCCGCCCGCGCCAGCGGTTTCACCTCTGGGCCCTGGCCAGGTTCGTGCGTGCGAGGTCGGCCTGGAGGACGGACACGCTGCCCCAGGAACAGCCGTCGTCGTGGACGATGCCGTCGCAGGCCTGACACTCCCACATGCGGTGGGCGCCCTCACCGGTGCCGCCGACCCAGCCGGGGCGGAACGCGCCCCGCACTGTCCAAGGGTGCCCGTTGGGGCACTGGTCGGGGTGTGTCTCAACCCACACCCACCGATCATTCTTCGAATCCATGTTCGACACACTACCCCGAAAGGCCAGATCATGACCCACATCACTGCAGACCAAGCCAAGACCCTGCTCGACGGTGCCACACCCGGACCGTGGATGCTGAACCCCCACGGCATCATCCTGCAGGGCGACGACATGTCCGCACCGGTCACGGAAGCCGTCGGGCACATGTACCGCCGCGACCCCGACGAAACCGCGAACGGGGAACTCATGGCCGCCGCCCCGGATCTCGCCCGCACCGTCATCGCCCAGGCCGCCGAGATCGAGCGGCTGAAGACGGCGCTGACTGACCACCTCCGACAGGAGGCTGATGGGTGGGCCGACCAGTGACCTTCCTCGAAACCCTGCTGACCCTCACGCTGCTCATCGTGGTGCCGTGGTGCGTGTGGTCCGCCATCGACCTGGTCGCCCTGCGCCGCGACGTGCGCGGTCTGGGCGCCGACGTGGACCGGCTGGACGGTGCGGTGGACTACCTCACCAGCGCCGCCACGCTGACCGAGGGCCGTATCGACGGTCTGCTGGAATGGCGCAGCCGCACCGCACCCCTCGACGTCCCCTCGGTGGACGAGCCCGACCAGCTCACCACCCACCGGCCCGTGCCGCCGGACTTCCACACCAACCGCTAGGAGACATCATGCCTGACCAGACCCCCGTGACCGACGACGACCGGCGCACCGCCTACGAGCGGGCCGCGTCCCTCGACCCCGATATGCGGTGCTGGACCGACCGCGAACGCGCCGCCGCACGCGTGATCCTCGCTACCGTCCCCGCCCCGCCTGCGACCCTCGCCGACGAGATTCGGGAGGAGGGTGCAGGCAGGCCGCCGGGGGCTGTTAAGAGGGTAAACGCCCTCGCTGATCGTGTGGAAGCCGTCGAGAAGGAGAACCGCGCTGCCCTGAATCACGCCTACGACGAGCGCGACGAAGCACTTGTTGAGCGCGACGAGGCCCGAACCAAGGTGGAGGAGGTGGAGGGACACCTTTCAAAGTCATGGAGGCAGCGTGATGCTAAAGATGTCGAGCTGGAGCGGCTGAGCCGTGAGCGCGAGCAGCAGGAGAAAGCCCTTGTCGAGCACGGGCGGCTCCTGGCCGAGGCTCGCGCCGCATTCGACGAGGTAGAGAATCGGAACCTCAATCTCGAAGCCGACCTCCGCGAATCTCACGCCGAGGTGGAGCGGCTGACGGCCTCACTGAATCGTCAGTGCACTACAGTGACGCCCTCAGTGCACAACACTGACGGTCTCACTGTATCGAGTGACGCCCTGCCCGACCCCGCCGACGTGCCGACGAATGAGCCGTGGGAAGTCGTCGGCCCGAATGGACCTGCAATCGGGTACCGCGACGGCCACGAAGACCTCCCGTGGTCTGTCGTCCACAAGGACGGGAACGGGTGCGACGACCTCTCTGACGGTCGAGTCACCCTCGTCGCCCGCCTGGTCCGCCGCCTCGTCGGCCCCGTGGAGGTGGTGGAGGAATGATCATTGCGTCATTTCTGATCGGTTCGGGTGCCGGTGTTGCTGGTCTCGGCGTGGTGTGGCTGGCGCTGACCCTGTGGTTCCGGTGGACAGACCGCGCTCCAGAAGAAGCCCGCCGAGACTGGACGGGAGAACCGAAATGAAGCGTGAATGGATGGCACTGGTGGCGATCCTCGGTATGGCCCTCACGATCGACCTGTTGGGCTGGTTCGACGACTCGACCGACAGTACAACCTTCCGTATCGCTTTCGGCGTGATGCTCATAGTCGCGTACCGGATCGGAAGATGGAGCAACCGCTCGGAAGACCGAACGCAACACCAACCCCCGAACCCCGCCATCGAGCGGGGTTCTTCTCATTAGGAGCCGCGAATGACGACACCGGACGAACTCCGGAGCATGCTGCAGTCCCTCGCCGAATACTGCGCCCTCATCGAACAAGACCTCCAGGACAGTGCGTACCCCGCCGCCGCATCATCCAACGCCGGCGCCCGCCCCATCGGCCCCAAGGGCAAACCCCCATGCTCGATCGTCGACCTGGACTTCATCATCGAGGATGTCGCACCCCGCATCAAAGGCTGGTGCTTCAACCTCCAGGAGTCCGCACACACCACCGGCCTGCCCGTGAACCAGCCGCTGAACGTGTGGGTCGCATGGGTGTCACGCAACCGGCTGACGCTGCTCGATCAGGACTGGGGAGAGGACGCCGCCGACGAACTCACCGACCTCACCGCTCAGCTCCGTGACCGACTCCACCCGAACCCGGACACCAAAAGGCCCGACGTGGGGGAGTTCGCCACCGCCGAGGACATCGCCCACGCCACCGGCCGCAGCGTCGCCAGCGTGAAGAAGTGGTGCCAGCGCAACAAGGTTGAGCACTGGGACATCGGGGGAGTGAGACAGTACCGCACGAGCCAAGTGCACTACCAGTACGAGCACCACAAACTGGCTTGACCGAATGTCCACCTCTCGTTGTATAATCGTGACAGCACATAGTGACCCCGACGATCGGCCCCTGTATGGGGGTTGGTCGCCGGGGTTTCTGCGTGTCAGAGGATTGTGGTGATCCTTGTTGGTGTTGTGGGCAACGGGCGAGCGTTGAGCCATTGGCTCCGCCGCCCGGTGCAGGCGCACCCCACGGTCGGTGCCAGTCGGTGGCACCCGCAGCACGCCTACCCGGCTCCTTCACGCGTCCTCGTCACACGCACAGCTGCGGACGATTCTCGGTTCAACTCCGGGGCCGATCACGACTGACCGTCACACAGCCCAACGTAGGCCGACGGTCAGCACCGCCCCGGACGCGGGGCAGCGCCAGAGCAGATGGTTCTGACCGCACCTGGCACACGGGTGTGCGGGGGTTCGATTCCCCGCTGGTGCACGAGCCACTACCCAGCGGAGCGCTTCTGAGGTCTAGAACGTTGCCCAGCACGTCACCCCGCAATGGCCGCGGGGGACTGGGGATGCCCCGGTGATGGCTCCCTTGTGGAGGGATGCTGATCTCACGGATGGTCCGTCAAGCCATCTGCACGTATTGCTCCGTCGTCTAGCGGCAAGACACCCGGCTCTGGACCGGGCGACCGAGGTTCGAATCCTTGCGGAGCAGCGCAGGCCAATCCGGCCTATCCTGGGCTCATGTGTGCGACGTATGGTCTGCAGCCCTTCTTCGATCTCCCGCCGATGGACGAGCGGGAGAACCGCCAGCTGCTCGAGCAGTGGATGGATGAGCGTGGCGGCACCGCGAAGATCACCGGGGCGAAGGCGAGGAACCTCAACCCGTTGATCACCGCCGACGAGGACGGACACCGGGAGGTCGACCTCGCGTGGTGGTGGATTCACCTCGGTGGCAAGCCTGCCGAGTTCTCCGCATTCAACGCCCGCGACGACAAGCTCCTGTCCTCGAGGGTTTGGAAGGGGCCGTTCAAACAGCACCGGGCTCTCGCCCCGGCGAACTGGTACATCGAGAAGGGGAAGCGTTTCGCCCTCCCTGACGGTGAGACGTTCGGCATCGCGTCGATCACCACCACCGCCCAGACCGATGACGGCGACATGCTGACCTACGCCCTCGTCACCCGCGACGCTGTAGACGAAGCCGCCACGGTCCATCCGAGGATGCCGCTGATCCTGCCCCGAGACCTCCACGACGACTGGCTTGATCCCACCATTCCCGGCGACGGGGACCTCCTCGCCGAAGCGATCAGCGCCTCCGAGGAACTGAGCCGCAGCGTCCGGATCATCGCGCCGGGACAGACCGGACTGTTCTAGTTTCGAATCGAACATTCGGGGTACCCGGTCCGGTATGGCCACTACCCTCACAGAAGAGCGATGCAACACCGCGCCGCCACCACAAGACAGGAGTGTTACATTGAAAAAGATTCAAGTCGAGTTGCCCTCCACCTCTCGCAGGGGTGTCTCGGATCTTGCTTACACCGGGGAAGATCTTCACATTCGCACCGATGGCGGATCTCTAACTATCTTCGATGGTGAAGAACTGAAGGTAGGGTTTGGTCCAGGCTTCTGGGCATCGGTACGCCCTGGCGTTGAGTAGCGATCCCCGACACAGCCCCTCCACCCACCCGGGGTGTGAGGGGCTTCTTCATGCCCACACCAGGAGGACAGCATGCACCTTCCAGTCGCATTCAAGAGCAACCAACCGGACGAAGTCCCCGTCCGGGGAATGATCAAAGACGACTACCTCACGCTGCATCAAGAGGACCAGACGATGACCATCGGCCCCAAGGCTCTCGAAGCACTCGGATCCATTATCGGTATGTGGCAAGACAATAACTCCCGCGACAACGAAGGTGCCGCAGCATGAGCACCATCACCGCCCGCATCACCATCAACGGTGAGCACTACAGCGAATACACCATCAGCGAACCAGGCCTCACCTCCGACGCTATGAAGAACGCGGCCGACGACGCACACCGCACCATCCGTGACGTCCTCGACACCACCGTTGAACACACCCTCGCGCAGGAGACGGCACAGTGACCCAAGTAGTCCGCGTCACCACCGACACTGACGAGGTCCAACAGTTCGACGGCGCCACCGGCTTCGACGTCGCACCCCACACCGGCGCACTCCTCATCCACGCCGAGGAGAAACTCACCGCCGCATACGCGCCAGGACGATGGGCATCCGTCATCGACTGCGTACATGACGATGGGTAACCCCCGCGGATAGTCAGCATATAAAAACCACACGACCCCCGGGCTGCGCTAACAGGCCGGGGGTCTCGTCATGCGATTGGAGCGCACGACATGGCAGACACTAGCACGCCTGGAGAAAGCTGGAAGTCCGTTGTCGGATGGGAGGGCCTCTACGAGGTCAGCGACCAGGGGAACGTCAGAA
>NZ_JBQSWV010000040.1:0-19516 GCF_052377495.1 Corynebacterium sp. AOP36-E1-14 | reverse complement strand
TGCGCCCTGCCCCCGCGAGGCAGGAAGGCTCCTACTCCTGCGAGTCGGCCTCGGCGTCGCCGGTCGTGCGGTTCTCCGCCAGGGAACTCCGGGCACTGCGCAGCCAGTCGGGCTGGTTCTCCAGCAGGGCCTTGATGTCGGCGGTCGTCAGCGGCTTGTCCATGTCGTTGGCCTTCAGCGCGGTGATGGTGATCCCGAGCTTGCGGGCCACCTCCGGGCGCGGGTGCGGGCCTTCGCGGCGCAAGTCCTGCAGCCACTCGGGCGGGTTGTTCTGCAGGGCCACGAACTCGTCGTGGCCGAGCGTGCCTTCCTGGAAAGCGGCCGGGGTCGCGGGGAGGTAGATGTTCAGCTTCTTCGCCGCGGTCTGGGGTTTCATCCGTTCACTCATACCTGCAGAGTCTAACCGGTCGGCCCGTGGGGGATACGATGGTCGCCATGCACTACCTGAAGGTCGTCTTCGCGCCCGGTGTCGTCCCCGGTAAATGGTTCGGCAGGTTCGACGGGAGGATTGAAGGCTGGAAGGTCGCCTCCGCCGCCGCCGACGACCCGCTCGCCCACGTCCGCAGCGGTGCCGCCGACATCGCCCTCGTCCGGTTGCCCGGCGAGTGGGAGGGTATGCCGGACAGCAACGTGGACGAGGCGGCGATGGACCGTCTCGGCCTGCACCGGGTCGTGCTCTACGAGGAGCAGCCGGGGGTCGCGGTGCCCAAGGAGCACGTGCTGGAGGCGGTGGGGGAGAACGAGGAGGTCACCGCGTCCGACATGGACGGGGAGATGGTGCTCTACCGCGGCGTGGACCCGGTGGCGGTGCGTGAGCACCTCGACGTGGTCGCCGCGAACGTCGGCGTGGTCGTCGCCCCGCGTCCGCTGCTGCGCGCGGTGAACCGGCGCGGTGTCGTCCACCGGCGCCTGGCGGGGCAGGCGCCGACCCGGATCGCACTGGTGTGGCTGCGTGAGCGCGATGACGAGGTCGTGCAGCAGTTCGTCGGAATCTGCCGTGGCAGGCGTTCCTCCAGCTCCCGGTAGTCTCCGGCTGGTTTCCCGGTGAGTTCACCCAGACTTCATCTCACAACCATGTGATCTACACGTGTGCTTCCTAGCCTCGGGGGCATGACCAGAGCCACCGTCACCACCTCAACCGCCCCCTCCGCCGCCCCGTCAGCAGCCACCTCCACCGCCTCCGGAACCCCGGGCGCGGTCCGCACGTACGTCGTCGACACCTCCGTCCTGCTCTCCGACCCGTGGGCACTGCTGAAGTTTGCCGAGCACCACGTGGTCCTGCCCATCGTGGTGGTCAGCGAGCTGGAGGCCAAGCGTCAGCACCCCGAACTCGGCTGGTTCGCCCGCCAGGCGCTCGGCCTGCTCGAGGACCTGCGCCGCACCAGCGGCCGGCTGGACCGTGCCATCGAGGTCACCCCGGACGGCGGGACGCTGCGCGTGGAGCTCAACCACGTCGACCAGTCCGTCCTGCCCGCCGGGCTGCGCGCCCGCCCGGACGACGGCGCGGACAACGACCGTCGCATCCTCGCCTCCGCACTGAACCTGCGCGCCGAGGGCTACACCGTCACCCTGGTCACGAAGGATGTCCCGCTGCGCGTGAAGGCCGGCGCGGTGGGGCTGGACGCCGACGAATACCGCGCGCAGGACGTCGTCCTCACCGGCTACGAGGGCATGGTGACCGCCGAGGTCAGCGCCGGTCTCATCGACGGGCTCTTCACCGACGGCGCGGTGGACGCCACCGGGGAGGTGGAGGACGCCGTGGACCTTCCGGTGCACTGCGGCGTCCAGCTGACCGCCGGCAGCCAGTCGGCGCTCGCGCGCGTGGCGTCCAACGGGGTGCTGCGCCAGGTCCCGCAGGACCGGGAGGCCTTCGGCCTGCGGGGACGCAGCGCCCGCCAGCGCGTGGCGCTGGACATCCTGCTCGACGAGGAGGTGGGCATTGTCTCGCTCGGCGGCTCCGCCGGCACGGGCAAGTCGGCGCTGGCGCTGTGCGCCGGGCTGGAGGCGGTGCTGGAACGCCAGTCGCACCGTCGGATCGTGGTCTTCCGCCCGCTGCACGCCGTCGGCGGCCAGGACCTCGGCTACCTGCCCGGCGACGGCGTCGAGAAGATGAACCCGTGGACACAGGCGGTGTACGACACGCTCGACGGGCTGGTCAGCGAGAACGTCCTCGACGAGATCGACGACCGCGGGCTGCTGGAGGTGCTGCCGCTGACGCACATCCGCGGGCGGAGCATCCACGACAGCTTCGTCATCGTCGACGAGGCGCAGTCGCTGGAACGCAACGTGCTGCTCACCGTGCTGTCCCGGCTGGGGCGCAACTCCCGGGTGGTGCTCACCCACGACGTGGCCCAGCGCGACAACCTGCGCGTGGGACGCCACGACGGTGTGCTCGCCGTGGTCGAGAAGCTCAAGGGCAACCCGCTGTTCGCGCACGTCACCCTGACCCGGTCCGAGCGTTCAGCCGTCGCGGAACTGGTCACCAGCCTGCTTGAAAAGGGCTGATGCGCTGCACGGCTGCGCCGAGGTCCCGGCACGTTTACAATGCCTTGCATGACATTCAAGATTCGTCCCATGCGGAGGGACGACTACGCCCAGGTGGCGCGCATCCAGCAGTCGGGCATGGACACCGGACACGCGACCTACGAGGGGGAGGCCCCCACCTGGGACGGTTTCACCGAGCACAAGATCGGTGACCTGATGTTCGTCGCCGACGAGGACGGGGACGTCCTGGGGTGGGTCTCGGCGGCCAAGGCGTCGCGCCGCGAGGTGTTCGCCGGGGTGGTGGAGGACTCGGTCTACATCGCGCCGGACGCCGCCGGCCGCGGGGTCGCCGGGGCGCTGCTTGACCACATGATCCAGGCGGCGACCGACGCCGGATACTGGGCGATGCACTCCATGGTGTTCCCGGAGAACCAGGGGTCGTTGAAGCTGCACCTCTCGCGTGGTTTCACCGAGATCGGCGTGGCACACACGATGGCCCGTATGAACTACGGGCCGATGGAGGGTCGCTGGCGCGACATCCTCCTGCTGGAGAAGATCCTCGAGGGAGGGCCCGCGTACCCGGAGTACCGGGAACGCGTGGGCGGTTAGTCGACGGTGTCCTTGAGCTTCTCCTGACGGGTGAAGATCAGGACGACGCCGGCGACGACCGCCAGGGGGATCAGCACGGTGAAGATCGGCACCAGTGCATCGTTGTAGCTGGTGATCACGGCCTCGTGCAGGGCGCCGGGCAGGTGGCTGACCATGTCCGGGGTGATGCTGTGCGAGCCGGAGTCCGAGAAGGAGTCGGCGTAGTTCGCCGCGTCCGGACCCATCTCCTGCATGGCCACCGGGACGCGGTCACCCATCAGCGACTGCAGGCGGGAGGTGAACACCGAACCGACGACGGCCGAACCGACGGACATGCCGATCTGGCGGAAGAAGTTGTTCGAGGCGGTGGCCGTGCCGACCATGCTGACCGGGAACGCGTTCTGCACGATCAGCACGAGGATCTGCATCGCGCAGCCCAGGCCGAAGCCGAAGACGAACAGGACCAGGCCCAGGTGCAGCAGGCTGTCGTGGGTCTCCAGACCGCCGAGCAGGAACAGGCCGACGGCGGTGACGAACATGCCGACCACCGGGTACCACTTGTAGTTGCCCGTGCGGCTGACGATGATGCCCACCACGATCGAGGTCGGCATCATGCCGAGGATCATCGGGATCATCATCAGGCCGGCCTTGGTCGGGGACATCCCGTGGACCATCTGGATGTAGGTCGGCATGTAGGACAGGGTGCCCAGCATGACCACGCCGATGACGAGGCCGGCGAGGGTGCACAGCACGAAGTTGCGGTTGGTGAACAGGGTCATCGGGATCAGCGGTTCATCCGCCCTGAGCTCGACGAAGACGAAGAGCACCGCGCAGACCACGGTGGCGATGATCAGGCCGATGATGGTGACCGAACCCCACTCGTAGTCCTTGCCGCCCCAGCTGAGGAAGAGGATCAGGCAGGTGGCGAAGCCGGCCATGAAGACCGTGCCCCACATGTCGAGCTTGGCGTGTCCGCTGCCGCGTGCCGGCAGGTGCATGGCGAAGACGGCGATCGCGATGGCGACCAGGGCCAGCGGAACGTTGAACCACAGTGCCCAGCGCCAGCCGGGACCGTCGGTGAAGAAACCGCCGAGCAACGGGCCCAGCACGGAGGACAGGCCGAAGACGGAGCCCATCAGGCCCATGTACTTGCCGCGCTGGCGGGCGGGGATGATGTCGGCGATGATCGCCTGGGACAGCACCATCATGCCGCCGCCGCCGAGGCCCTGGATGGCGCGGGCGACGATGATGATCCAGATGTTCTGGCCCAGTGCACCGACGACCGAGCCGATCAGGTACATGCTCAGGGCGAAGATGAACAGCGGCTTGCGGCCGATCTGGTCACCGAGCTTGCCGTAGATCGGCAGGCCGATGGTCTGGGCGAGCAGGAAGGCGGTGATCACCCAGCTCATCTGGTCCACGCCGCCGAGCTCGCCGACGACGGTCGGCAGGGCGGTGGCGAAGATGGTCTGGCCCAGGGAGACCAGCAGCATGCCGAGCATGAGGCTGGCGAAGACCAGGGGGATGTTGTTCTTCGAGGCGGTGGTGTCCTCTGGAGTCGTCGGCGACGACTCTACCTTCTCAACTGTGCTCATGGAGGATCTCTTCTCGTGCTTTCTTACGCAGTAGTCGTGCAGGGGGTGACGGTGGTGCCGGACGGAAGGTCAGTCCCAACCGGTGGTGTAGGCCGCCGACAGTTGGGTGAGGTTGCGTCCGGCGAAGGTGAGGATCTCGCGTCGGTCCTTCTCCGGCTGGTCGCGGTGGAACAGGCCGCCGGTGGCCAGGGTGGTGCGGACCAGGCCGGTGAGCAGCAGGGCCTCCTCGTGGACGGTGAGGTCCGGGAGGTGCCGACGCTGCGGGTAACGGGAGAGGTGGGCGTCGATCGCGGCCAGGATGTCCCCGGCGAGTTCGTCGAACCGGCGCATCCCCGCGACGGTCAGCAGCGGGGTCTCCTGGACGATCTGGCGTCGCCGTTCCCTGATCTTCATGCTGGTCCGCGGGTCCGTGGACAGGCGCGGCGAGGACTCGGGGTCGTCGTCCAGCGAACGTCCGATGAAGTCGAGGATGTCGCGGATGATGTTGGGGGAGTCGGTCGCGGCGAAGGCGTCCATCACCTCCGGCGGGATCGGGGGGACGCCGCGTCCTGCGGCGACCTGGTCCTTTGACTCGAAGTAGTTGAAGAAGGTCCGGCGGCTCACGTCGGCCTTCTCGCAGATCTCGTTGATGGTGACCTGGTCGAACCCGCGGGCGAGGATGAGTTCGGTGGCGCAGTCCTCGATGCGGAGCCGGGTCTCCCGGCGCTTTCGCTCGCGGAGGCCACACCCGTCGGCGCCCGTTGCGGATTCATTCCTTGTCTCAGTCACGAGACAGGTCTACACCCGGTGAAAACTTGCACGCAATGCAAAAATATCGTTAACCCCATTATGGGGGTAGTCAGCCCCGCGCGGTTTGCTGATGGTGACGCAGAATGAGATGAGCGTCACCCTCCCCGGAGCCTCCGCCGGCACGCACCCACACCGAGCTGCGCACCGTGGTCCCGTAGGCCCCCGTCGCCGTGGACCGCACCAGCACCGCGTCGTCCCCCAACGCCTCGGTCACCACGTCGGAGACCTCCAACCGGTCGAACCCGCGCAGCGGCGCCAGCGAGTCCAGGAACCCCGCACGGTCGAGAACCCGCCCGTCACGGTCGACGACGTGCAGGTCCGGGTGCAGCAGTGCCTCGGCGAATTCACGGTTGCCGCGCACCTCGTCGGTGTAGAGCGCCAGCTCCCGCGCGGCGGCGTCCTCTGCGTCCTGTGCGACGTGTGCGTCCTGCGCGGCGCCGGACGCACCGGGCGCGTCGGACGTCGCGGCGTCCTGCGCCGCTACGGCTGTCCCGTCGAGGCCGGGGCCGGTCTCGGGGGAGCGGCGTTGCGAGAAGGCGGTGGCGGCGGCGTTCGCCCGCTTGTCCGCCGCCTCGTTCATCGGGTGCCCGGCGTGCCCCTTCACCCACTCGAAGGCGACGTCCCTGCCCTGCATCGCCGCGTCGATCGCCTTCATCAGGTCGACGTTCTGCACCGGCTTGCCGTCGCGCTTCTTCCAGCCCTTGCGCTTCCATCCGGGCATCCACTTCGTCACCGAGTTGATCACGTACTGGGAGTCACACAGGATCAGCAGGTGCTGGCCCGCGGCGTCCGGGTGCGCGGCCGTGCTCTCCAGCAGGTCCAGGACGGCCTTGAGCTCGCCCATGTTGTTCGTGCCGTGCGGCCAGCCGCCGGCCTTCCAGGTGTCGTCGTCGATGTACCAGGCCCAGCCTGCGGGGCCGGGGTTTCCGAGGGCGGAGCCGTCAGCGGCTGCGGTGATCGTCATGCAAGGTATCGTCCCACACGCCACGGACATGGGAAGAGGGGCACCGCGACGGTGGTGTCGCGGTGCCCCTCTCTTCCCGTCGTCCCCTCACTGCGGGGACGGCTGGAGCTGTTAGTCGCGGTCGGTGTTCGCCATGGCGAGCACGTCGAGGCGCTTGTCCAGCTCCTCCTCCGACAGGGTCTCGGGCACGAAGCCCAGGTCGATCACGGTCTGGCGGATGGTCTTGCCCTGGGCCAGCGCGGTCTTGGCGACCTTTGCGGCGGCCTCGTAGCCGATCGCGGAGTTCAGCGGGGTCACGATGGACGGTGAGGACTCCGCCAGGGTGCGCATACGCTCGTTGTTCGGCTCGATGCCGTCGACCAGGCGCTCGGCGAACACCGTGGAGGTGTTGGCGAGCAGCTTGGCGGACTCCAGCACGTTGCGGGCCATCATCGGGATGAACACGTTGAGCTCGAAGTGGCCCTGTGCACCACCGAAGGTGATGGCGGCGTCGTTGCCGATGACCTGCGCGGCGACCTGGGTGGCGGTCTCGCACAGCACCGGGTTGACCTTGCCGGGCATGATCGAGGAACCCGGCTGCAGGTCGGGGAGGTGGATCTCACCGAAGCCGGTCAGCGGGCCGGAGCCCATCATGCGGATGTCGTTGGCGATCTTGTTCAGCGAGACGGCCACGGTGCGCATCGCACCGGAGAACTCCACGAGCGCGTCGCGGGCGGCCTGTGCCTCGAAGTGGTTCTCCGCCTCGGTCAGCTCCTCGACACCGGTGAGCTTCTTGAGCTCCTCGGTGACCTTCGCGCCGAAGTCGGCGGAGGTGTTCAGGCCGGTACCGGTGGCGGTGCCGCCGATGGCCAGCTCGCCGAGACGCGGCAGGGTGGCCTCGATGCGCTGGATGCCCAGCTCGATCTGACGGGCGTAGCCGCCGAACTCCTGGCCCAGGGTCACCGGGACGGCGTCCATGAGGTGGGTGCGGCCGGACTTCACGTCGTTCTTCCACTCGGTGGCCTTCGCCGCGAGGGAGGAGTGCAGGGTCTTCAGTGCCGGGATCAGGCTGGTGACGGCCGCCTCGGTCGCCGCGACGTGCGTGGCGGTGGGGAAGGTGTCGTTCGACGACTGGCCCATGTTCACGTCGTCGTTCGGGTGGATGTCCACCCCGTCCTGCTTGGCCAGCGAGGCGATGACCTCGTTGGTGTTCATGTTCGACGAGGTGCCCGAACCGGTCTGGAAGACGTCGATCGGGAACTCGTCGTTGTAGGTGCCCTCGGCGATGGCCTTGCCGGCGGCGATGATGGCGTCCGCCTTGGTGCCGTCCAACGCGCCGGAGTCCTTGTTGACCTGGGCGCAGGCTGCCTTCAGCAGGCCCATGGCACGGATCTGCGCGGCCTCCAGGGGCCGGTCGGAGATCGGGAAGTTCTCCACGGCACGCTGGGTCTGTGCACGCCACAGGGCCTTGGCCGGGACCTTGACCTCACCCATGGTGTCGTGCTCGATGCGGAATTCCTGCTCACTCATAATGAACTGTCGTGTCCTTCCTGATTATTGTGACGACTGACATATAAGGGTACCCGCAGGCGTTCCGGACGGTGTGCCTGCGGGGGTGGGGGAGGATCAGATGTAGTCCTGGACCGAGTAGTCCTTGAGCTTCTGCAGTTGGTGGGTGGCCTCGATGCTGCGGATCGTGCCGGAACGCTCGCGCATCACCAGCGAGCGGGTGGTCGCGCCGCCGGCGCGGTAGCTGACGCCGCGCAGCATGTCGCCGTTGGTCACGCCGGTGGCGACGAAGTAGCAGTTGTCGGAGGACACCAGGTCATTGGTGCCCAGGACGGTGTCGAGCGACAGACCGGCGTCGATCGCCTTCTGCCGCTCGGTGTCGTCGGTGGGGGCCAGCACGCCCTGGATCTCGCCGCCCATGCACTTCATCGCGCAGGCGGTGATGATGCCCTCCGGGGTGCCGCCGGTGCCCATCATCAGGTCGACCGCGTGGCTCTCGCCGGCGGCGGCCACGGCACCGGCCACGTCGCCGTCTCCGATGAGCCGCACCTTCGCGCCCGCCGCGCGGATCTCCGCGATCAGGTCGTGGTGACGGGGACGGTCCAGCACCACGACGGTGACGTCCGAGGGGTGAACGCCCTTGGCCTTGGCGACGGCGTTGATGTTGTGGGCGGCGGGTGCCTGGATGTCGATGCTGCCGGCGGCCTCGGGGCCCACGGCGATCTTCTTCATGTAGAACACGGCGGACGGGTCGTACATCGACCCGCGCTCGGCGGCGGCGAGCACGGAGATGGCGTTGGGGCGTCCCTCGGCCATCAGCGTGGTGCCGTCCACCGGGTCCACGGCGATGTCGACGGCCGGGCCCTCGCCTGTGCCGACGGACTCACCGTTGAACAGCATCGGCGCCTCGTCCTTCTCGCCCTCGCCGATGATCACGGTGCCGTTCATCTGCACGGTGTTGATCATCCTGCGCATGGCGTCCACGGCGGCACCGTCGCCGGACTCCTTCTTCCCTCGGCCGACCCACTTGCCGGACGCCAGGGCCGCCGCCTCGGTAACACGCACCAGCTCCATGGCCAGGTTGCGGTCCGGGGAGGAGGCGGGGAGGGCCTCGGGCGGGGTGGGGACGGAGTCGGATCCGGAAGTCATGGAAGACCAGCTTTCTGCTATCGGGCGTCGGGGGTGCCCCCCATTGTTCCACGAGCCACCCTCCGGCGCGTGCTGCGGTCGTGCAGAGGGTGACGGTTAGGGCCCCCGGGGTACCTGTCTGCAATAATCGGTGGCGTGAAACTCGAGAAACCGCGCACGTTCACCTCCACCCGTGACCTGCTGATATCGCTGGGCGTGTTGGGTGTGGTCATGGCGTTCTCCGTCGGCTTCACCGGTCTGTGCAGCTACAACCCCGGTCCGGCGGAGACGACGGGGCCGGTCAACGAGGTCGACATCGACGCGATCCTCGGCTCGGAGGCCCGCAGCCTGAACTTCCCGGTGCGCAACCCGGACGTGCCGGACGACTGGCAGGCGAACTCCGGTCGCCGCACCACGATCGACCGGGAACCGTCCTCCATCGCCGGCTGGGTCATCGACGAGCGCTACTACATCGGCCTGACCCAGACCTCCGTGGATCTGGAGGACGCGGTCGCCGACGTGGACGACGAGTACCGCGAGGAGACCGACTCGCGCGAGAGCTCCGCCTCCGGCGTCACGGCCGAGACCGCCGGGGACACCGTCACCTGGCACATCTTCACCGGTGACGACGCCCGCACGGTGTGGGCCGCGGACCTGGGGGACTCCACCGTGATGCTGTCGGGCACCGCCACCGGCGAGATCTACGAGACGCTGGCCGACAAGGTCGTGACCACGGACCCGATCGTCACCGGTTAGGACTGGTCGCCGTCATCCTCCCCGTCGGGGCGGCGGTTCTGCAGTGCGGCCTCCACCCGCTCCGAGGCACCGTCGAGGTAGCGCTCGCAGTAGGCGGCGAGTTCCTCGCCGCGCTCCCAGTACTTCAGGGACTCGTCCAGGCTCATCTGGCCTAGCTCGAGGATCTTGACGACCTCCACCAGCTCGTCGCGGGCCTGCTCGTAGCTCAGTTCGTCCAGCGGACGGAAGGTCTGGGTGTTCTCGGTGTCACTCATCGCTCGGGGTCTCCTTGTTTTCGGGGGAGTCGGTTGATTCTGTCGTATCTGGTTTCTCAGGTGCCGGCTTCTCGGGCGCGGTCTCGGAGTGCTGCACGGCCATCGCCGCGGCGGTGACCGATCCGTCCAGGACGCGGATGCGCAGCTGGGACCCCGGGGTCACGTCGTCCACGGTGGTCACCACCTGCGGCGGGGTGTGGTCGCGGGGGAGGACCTGCACCACCGAGTAGCCACGCCGCAACGTCTGCGACGGTCCCAATGCATTGACCTGGGCCTTCAGCGAGACCACCTGGGAGCGCATGTCGCGGATCGTGATCCCCAGTGCGCGGTCGTTGCGCTCGCGGGCCTCGGTGACCAGTTCCTGCTGACGGCGGATCGGCAGCAGTGGGTCGGCCAGGACCGGACGCGAGCGCACCGTCGCCAGGCCCCGCTGCTCATTGGCCACCCAGGAGCGCAGGGCACCGGCGGCGCGGTCACGAAGCTCGGAGACGAGCCGTAGCTCGGCCGCCACGTCCGGCACGACCCGCTTGGCGGCATCGGTGGGCGTTGCCGCCCGCAGGTCGGCGACGTTGTCGAGGATCGGGTTGTCCGGTTCGTGCCCGATGGCGCTGACCACCGGTGTGGTCATCCGGCTGACTTGGCGCACCAGCGCCTCCTCTGAGAACGGCAGCAGGTCCTCCACAGAGCCGCCGCCGCGCGCGACGATGACGACGTCCACCCGTGGGTCGTCCTCCAGCTGCTGCAGGGCGGCGATGACCTGCGGTACCGCCTGCGGGCCCTGCACCGCGGTGTTGATCACCTCGGTCTGCACCGAGGGCCAGCGGTCGTGCGCGACCGCCAGGACGTCGCGCTCGGCGGCCGAACCGCGCCCCGTGATCAGTCCGACCCGCCCCGGGAGGAACGGCAGGGGACGCTTCAACCGCGGGTCGAACAGCCCCTCGGCGTCCATCGCCCGCTTGAGCTGCTCCATCCTGGCCAGCAGCTCGCCCACACCCACGTGCTGGATCCGCGAGACCCACAGGGAGAACGAGCCACGCCCGGAGTAGAACGCCGGCTTGCCGTAGACCACCACGCGGTCGCCGTTCTTCAGCGGCGTCGGCATGGAACGCAGCATCGAGGTGGAACAGGTCAACGGGACCGACTGCTCCATCTCCACGTCACGCAGGGTGATGTAGGACAGCTTCCATGACGGCTTCATGTTGACCTGGGTGATCTGCCCCTCCACCCAGAGGTGGCCGAGACGTTCGATCCACCCCTTCACCTTGTCGTTGACGACATGGACCGGCCACGGCGCCTCCGCGGAGGTCGGGGACGGTGGGGAACCGGTCGCTGCGGTCGGCGAGGCGGACGAGGCATCTGACATGGCTCTGATTGTAGAGGTCCGATAGCATGGGGGACATGACTGAGGCTTCACCTGTGGATAACTTCACCACAACTGCCCCGACGACCACCATCGACCGTGAGGAACGCGACACCCCGGCCCGCTCCGCCAGGCGCGTCCTGCTCGCGGCGCCGCGCGGCTACTGCGCCGGTGTCGACCGCGCCGTGGAGACCGTGGAGAAGGCCCTCGAGAAGCACGGTGCCCCGCTGTACGTCCGCAAGGAGATCGTGCACAACAAGCACGTCGTGAAGACCCTGGAGGAGCAGGGCGTGATCTTCGTGGACAAGACCATGGACGTGCCCGAGGGCGCCAACGTCGTCTTCTCCGCCCACGGCGTCTCGCCGAAGGTGCACGAGGACGCCAAGCTGCTCAAGCTCAAGACCTTCGACGCGACCTGCCCGCTGGTCACCAAGGTGCACAACGAGGTCAAGCGCTTCGCCAAGCAGGGCTACCAGATCATCCTCATCGGCCACCACGGTCACGAGGAGGTCGAGGGTACCGCGGGCGAGGCCCCGGACGTGGTGCACCTGGTCGACGGCAAGGAGGACGTCGACGCCCTCGAGTTCCCCGAGGACCAGAAGCTGATCTGGCTGTCGCAGACCACGCTGAGCGTGGACGAGACGATGCGCACGGTGAAGTTCCTGCACGAGAAGTTCCCCCAGCTGGAGACCCCGCCAAGCGACGACATCTGCTACGCCACCCAGAACCGCCAGGTCGCGGTCAAGGCGATCGCGCCGAAGGTCGAGTTGATGATCGTCGTCGGTTCCCAGAACTCGTCAAACTCGGTGCGGCTCGTCGAGGTCGCGCTCCAGCACGGCACGAAGGAATCCCACCTGGTCGACTATGCCGAGCAGGTCGACCCCGCCTGGTTCGAGGGCGTGACCTCCGTGGGCGTGACCTCCGGCGCCTCGGTGCCGGAGCTGCTCGTACGCGGTGTGCTGGAGCTCCTCGCCGAGCACGGCTTCAACAGCATCGAAGAGGTCACCACCGCCACCGAGGACCTGGTGTTCTCCCTGCCGCGCGAACTGCGCCCGGCACGCAACGCCAGCTGACCTCAGCGGCAACGACGAAGGGGCCGACCCGGGAATCTTCTCCCGGGTCGGCCCCTTCGTCGTGCGGTGTCGGTCGTGCGCCGCTCACTCCATGTCGAGGGGACGGTCCTGGCTCCTCGAACGGCGACGACGGCTCGCCTCGCGCAGTTCGGCGGCGGTGCGGGTGCGGGTCTCCGGCTGCTCCTGCCCGTCCGGGGCGGGGGAGTCCTGCGTGCCGCGGGACGCTTCGTCGCGCTGCGACGGGTAGCGCGGGTAGTCGCCGCGGGGACGCTCGCTGTACCGGCGTGAGGACGCCGCGCGCGGTTCGGAGCGATCGGTACGCTCTGGGCGCTCAGAACGCTCCAGACGTTCGGGACGCTCCGGACGCTCGGCCCGGTAGGACGCCCGGTCACCCGACGGCCGGTCCTTGTCGCGGTAGCGGGCGTTGAGGCGCTGGTTGCTCTCCTCCGCGTCCGTCATCTGCCGGCGACGTGAGCGGTCCCGTCGGTGCTGGGCCTTGAGCACGGCGGCGTCGATGCGGTGACGGGCGACCGCGATGACGACACAGATCACGAAGGCGACGGCCAGCCAGAGGAACTTCTCGATCGCCGGGTACGCGGCGGTGATCAGGGTCGTCTTGAAACTCGATCCCGCGGTTCCGGAGCCGGCGCTGATTAGCCCGACGCCGGTGATCCCGAAGAACCAGTAGACCGGCAGCAGCACGACCGTGAGGAAGAGGCCGCGCAGCTCCACCAGCGCGGTGCACACGGCCGCGGCCACGGTGAAGAGCACGACATAGGACGTGCCCACCCCGCTGAGGACGACCCCGGTGAGGATGACAGCCGCCATCACCAGCAGGGGAGCCCATACCGGGATCAGGCCCCGGCGGTTCAGCGGGGCGGGCTCGTCAGTGGTCTCAGAAGTCACGGCGGCTGATGTTACCCGATGGTCAGGACGGCTACGAGGTGGAGTCGTCACTCGGCTTGTCGTCCTTCTGGTTCTTGTCGGTCTCGTCGGTCTCGTCGGTCTTGTCGTCGGTCTTGTCGTCGGTCTTGTCGTCGGTCTTGTCATCGGGCAGGAGGGGGGCGAGGAACCGGCTGAAGGCCTTGGGCTCACCGGACTCGTCACTCTTGAGAGACTTGCGCCAGTCCTGCCAGCGCTGCGCGGCCTGTTCTCGCTGGGCGCCGGTCTGCTGGCCGGCCGAGGTGGCGAAATTGATGTCGGCGGAATGCTTCTCGCCGGTGGCCAGGTCGGTGAGGTCGCCGATGTAGCGCAGGACCTCGGTGATCATCGCTGCCACGGGCACGGCCAGGAAGGCACCGATGATGCCGAACATGCCGCTACCGATGATCACGGACAGCAGGACGATGACCGCGTGCATCTTCATGGCCTTGGACTGCAGCACCGGCTGCAGCACGTTGCCCTCGAGTTGCTGGACGAGGAGTACGACACCCAACACGATGAGCGCGGTGGTGAAACCGTTGGCGACCAGGGCAATCAGAACTGCCAGTGCACCGGCGGTGAAAGCACCGACGATCGGGATGAAGCCACCGAAGAAGGTGATGATCGCCAGGGGCCCGGCGAGCGGGACGTTGAGGATCACGAGGCCCAGGCCGATGAAGAAGGCGTCGATGAAGCTCACGATCGCCTGCGTGCGGATGAAGCCGCCCAGGGTGTTCCAGCAGCGGGTCAGCACCTCGGTGAGGTGCCAGCCGACACGGCGACCGGCGATGCGCCGGACCATCGGCAGGAACTTCTCGCCGTCCTTCAGGAAGAAGAAGATCAGGACCAGCATCACGAACAGAGTGATTGCCGCCGAGGTGACGGCGGACACGCCGGTGATTGCGGTCTGGGTGATCTGGGCGGTCTGGTCCTGCACCCAGCTCGTGGCCTGGTCGATCATGTTGTCGATCTGGTCGCTCTGCAGGTTCAGCGGCGGGCCGGCGACCCAGTTCTGGATCTGTTCAATGCCTTCGGCACCGCGGTTCACCAGGTCGGGGATCTGCTTCGAGACGCTCGGCAGGATGGCGGCGATGATACCGCCGAACACCGCGAAGAACAGGATCAGTGTTGTCAGAACGGCTAGTGCGTTGGGGAAGTGCCACTTGCGGAAGAGGCTGACCACCGGCCAGAGCACGGTACATACGATGATGGCGAGGATCGCCGGGAGAATGCCCGCCCATAGACTGGACAGGACGTAGAAGAGGACCCACAGGGCCGCGGCGGTGACGAGGAAACGCAGGCTCCATCCCGCCGTCCAGCGTGCGGAGGTGCCGATGACCTCGGCGCGGTCACGGATCTCCTTGCCGGGGGTGCCGTCATCATCGGACTGCAGGGCCTCGGCGTTGTCGTCGGGCTCCTGCATCGCCGGGTCGCCTTCCAGGAAAATGGACTCCTCGGAGGCCTCCTTCGGGCTGCGCACCGCCGCCGGCTCCTCGCCGGGAAGCGGGAGTGACGACTCCGGGTCCATGCGGCCTGACCCCATGAGGATGTCCGCGAAGTCCCGGCCGTCGACCACGTCGCGCGGGTCCGGGTTGGTCGGACTGCTCGGTCCGTCGGGCTTCTTGCTTCCCGAGGCCCCGTTGGTGTTGTTCGAATCGCTGCTCACCCCACCCATTGTGCACGATGGTGGGGTGTACGTCACCGGGTAGCCCGGGGACTCACCCCGCGGGGTGGGACGTGGAGTGGAAGATCAGGTCCTCGTCCGTCGTTCCGGGCGCGGTCCCGAGCTCACCGGACTCCTCGTCGGAGTGGTCGCGCAGGTTGATCGTGGCGATGAATAGGCCTCCCCAGAGGAAGACCATGAACAGGGCCATCATGACGATCGCTGTGGTGCTCATCGGTTCGCTCCTTGCGTTGCGGACGAGGCGGCGGGGCTCGGGTTACTGTCAGCACCGTCGGCTGCGTCGGCCAGGGGGTTGGACACTCCGCGGGCACGGCCGCCCGGCGGGACACCGAAGTCGGAGCCCGGCGTGCCGTCGAGGACCATCGAGCGACGCGTGAACGGGATGAGGTGCATGATGATCCCGGCCACCAGGACGACGATGATCACCAGCCAACCCCAGGTGAAGACCTGATTGTCCGCGTAGCCGCCGTAGCCCTCGTCCAGCAGGGTGGCGACCTCGCTGAGGAGGGTGAAGGTGAGGATCACGGAGGTCACGTACATCAGGAAGGTGCGCCAGGTGGCGCCGACCTTGAACGAGGACACGGCGTTGAGGTGCTGCTGCAGCTCGTTGATCCGCATCGTCATCACACCGACCACGATGATCGCGACCAGTGCGGCGAGCACGATGCCGACGTTGTTGGTGAACTTGTCCATGACGTCGAGGGTGACCAGTCCGCTCGTGGCGGAGAAGGCGAGGATCGACAGGACGGCCATCGGCACGCCGACCGACAGGGCGGCGGCACGGCGGGACATGTCGAACTTGTCACGCACGGCCGAGGAGACGACCTCCACGATCGAGATCAGGGAGGTGACGCCGGCGATGGCGAGGCTGGCGAAGAACAGGATGCCGAAGAGCTCGCCGGCGGGCATCTGGTTGATGATCGTCGGGAAGGCCTCGAAGGCCAGGCCGATGCCGGAGGTCGCGACCTCACTGACCGGGACGCCGGACGCCGCCGACATGAAGCCGAGTGCGGCAAACACGCCGATACCGGCCAGAACCTCGAAGGAGGAGTTCGCGAAGGCGGTGACCAGGCCGGTGCTCGTCAGGTTCGAGCGCGGCTTCAGGTAGGACGAGTAGGTGATCATGATGCCGAAGCCGATGGACAGCGAGAAGAAGATCTGTCCGTAGGCCGCGATCCACACCGAGGAGTCGGTCAGCGCATTCCAGTCCGGCGTGAACAGGGCGTCCAGGCCGGTGGAGGCACCGTCGAGGAACAGTGCACGCACGACCATGACGATGAAGAGCACCAGCAGCAGCGGGATGAAGATGATGTTGAGTCGTCCGATGCCCTTGCTCACGTCGAGCACGAGGGTGGCCAGGACGATGATCCACACGACGATCATCGTGATGAGGATCGGCATCACGAAGGTGCCGGAGAACACCGACTCGGTGTCGGCCTGCAGGAACTCCCCGGAGAAGTACTCGCCGGGGTTCTCGCCCCAGCCTTTGGTGAAGGACTTCATCGTGTAGAGCAGCGCCCACCCGACGATCGCGGCGTAGTAGACGGCGATGAAGAAGGAGATGCCGACCTGGGCCCAGCCCAGGATCTCGGCGCGCGGGTGGATACGGCGGAAGACCAGCGGTGCCGACCCACGGAACCGGTGGCCCAGCGCGAAGAACATCCACAGCAGCGGGATGCCCGCGGTGAGCAGGGCGATCATGTAGGGGACGAGGAAAGCTCCGCCGCCTGATTCGTAGGCGACGTAGGGGAATCGCCAGATGTTGCCGAGGCCGACGGCGGAACCGATGGCAGCGAACAGGAACAGGAGCCGCGAGTTGAACGTGTCGCGGGTGACCTTTCCGTCCTTGCCGTCTGATCCGACCTGCGGCCCGGCGGGAGCGTCTGCAGACATGTGCGTGAGCCTCCGGGGTCTCTTGTTGCGGCAGGGGAAGTGAAGAAATCGAATCTATCCTAGATTCCCACTGCTCTTCCAGGAAACGGACAGTTGGTGGAGAGCTTACGGCCCGGGCGGGTGTGCTGTCCTGCGCGGGGCCGGGTGGAGTGGCAGGGGCGAGGGGCGGGCTGACCGGTGGGGAGTCCACCGGATAGGATGGTCGCCGTGACCCTTACTCTCGGAATCGTCGGCCTGCCCAATGTCGGTAAGTCCACGCTGTTCAATGCCCTGACCCGCAACGACGTCCTCGCCGCGAACTACCCCTTCGCCACGATCGAGCCCAACGTCGGCCTCGTCGAACTGCCGGACCCGCGTCTGACCCGGCTCGCCGAGATCTACTCCTCCGAGCGCATCCTGCCGGCCACGGTGTCCTTCGTGGACATCGCCGGCATCGTCAAGGGCGCTTCCGAGGGCGAAGGGATGGGCAACGCCTTCCTGGCGAACATCCGTGAGGCCGACGCGATCTGCCAGGTCGTGCGTGCCTTCTCTAACGACGACGTTATCCACGTCGACGGCCGCGTCGACCCGGCCACGGACATCTCGGTCATCGAGACCGAGCTGATCCTCGCCGACCTGCAGACCGTGGAGAAGGCGGTGCCCCGCCTGGAGAAGGAGGGGCGCAAGGACCGCGACAAGGCCGAGCATGCCGAGGCCGCCAAGAAGGCCCAGACGATCCTGGAGGACGGCCGCACGCTGTACTCCGCCTCGGTCTCCGGTGAATTCGACCTCGCCGCGGTCCGCGAGCTGCACCTGATGACCGCCAAGCCCTTCCTCTACGTCTTCAACTCCGATGAGGCCGTGCTGACCGACGAGTCCCGGCAGCAGGAGCTGCGCGACCTCGTCGCGCCGGCGGACTGCGTGTTCCTGGACGCTGCCACCGAGGCGGAGCTGCTGGAGCTCGACGACGAGGAGGCCGCCGAGCTGCTGGCGTCCGTCGGGCAGGACGAGCCGGGTCTGGCGACGCTGGCCAAGGCTGGTTTCGCGACCCTGGGTCTGCAGACCTACCTCACGGCCGGCCCCAAGGAGACGCGCGCCTGGACGATCCCGCAGGGTGCGACCGCCCCGCAGGCCGCCGGTGTGATTCACACCGACTTCGAGCGTGGCTTCATCAAGGCCGAGATCGTCGGCTTCTCCGACCTGGACGAGTTCGGTTCCGTCGCCGAGGCCCGCAACCACGGCAAGGTCCGCCAGGAGGGCAAGGAGTACGTGATGCAGGACGGCGACGTCGTGGAGTTCCGGACGGGACTTACGTCTGGAAGTAAGAAATAGCCCGGACGCGCTACGGATGATGACGAAGGAGCCCTATCCGTGTCGAGACTGACGGAACTGCTGCGGCAGGTGCGCAAGGCGGACGCGCAACTTGGTACTGACCTGGAAGCCGAGGTCGCTGCGCTGACCAAGCGTCGCACCTTCGGGCTCGTCTTTGAGCAGCATCAGCCTGAGGCTGTCGAGCTGCCCGGCAGGGTCGTCCGTCGCGGCGACAAGGTGCGGGTGCTGCCTCCGCGAGGGGGGACAAAGGCAGGTGACCAACGGCTGTGGCGGACAACTCGGATCGAGTGCGTCGACGGGCAGCGTGTGGCTCATCTCGCGGAGCTCGACGTCGAAGAACCCGAGACTCGGGCAGTGCTTGCCGACGACGTGGTGGTCGTCGCGGAGTTCCGGGATCGCATCTACCCCGGCCTGGTGGAGACAGGCAGGGTTGAGCGGGGCGGCGACAAGCCGTTCCACACGGTCGTCAACGCTGAGAACTACCACGCGCTGGAGATGCTGACCTATACGCACCGGCATTCCATCGACGCCATCTACATCGACCCGCCGTACAACACCGGGGCGAGGGACTGGAAGTACGACAACGATTACGTCGCGAGTGATGACGACTATCGACACTCGAAATGGCTGGCGTTCATGGAGCGACGGTTGAAGATCTGTCGGGAGCTCATGCGTAGCGATGCTACTCTTGTGGCAACTATCGATGAGCATGAAGTAAACCGTTTGGGCGTGTTGCTAGATCAGCTCTTCCCGGAATCTACGCGGCAACTCGTCACAATTGTCAACAACCCTAAAGGCGTTACTCAGGGATATCTTTCGAGGGTCGAAGAGTATGCGTTCTTTGTATTTGGTCCTGACGCGCGAATCGGTTCGGTCGATGACGACCTTCTGACGCATCGAGACATGGCCGATGCTGAAGGGGAACTGCAGAGGCCTCGATGGAAGGGGCTCTTGCGGTCGGGCGACGACTCGCTTCGAGCTGACCGTAAAGATATGTTCTATCCGGTGTGGTTCGATGAGTCGACTGGGCGACTCAGCCACGCGGGCGAAGCATTGCCACTTGACGAAACTCCTGACTTCAGTCCGCAGGATGGCCTGACGCCGATCTGGCCTATTAGGCGGGACATGAAGGAGGGGCCTACCCGGGCAGCGCCACGCCGTTCGATCCTTGACTACGCGCTACACCCTCATCTGTGAAGAGCCACCAAACCTGGGACGGTTCAAGCGG
>NZ_JBQSWV010000039.1:0-19554 GCF_052377495.1 Corynebacterium sp. AOP36-E1-14 | reverse complement strand
GATGTCCATGATCCTGATGATGATGCCGTGCCCCGGCTCACGAGTGTCTTCTTGGCAGGTGTGACCCGGTAGCGTCAAGGAGCAGCAGAGCACATACGTCTAGGGCGTGTCTCCTATATTTGGAGCCATTGGAGGATGGCGTGTAGGACTGTGGCTGACCTGTAGGTGACGGCAAGCTTGTCGTACCTGGTGGCCAGACCACGCCACTGTTTGACGCTGTTGAAGGAGCGTTCCACGACGTTTCGTCCCTTGTATGCCTCTGCGTCAAAGGCGGGTGGACGGCCTCCCTTGGAGCCCTTCTTCTTCCGGGAGGCGATCTCGTTCTTCTTCTGGGGGATCACTGCCTTGACGTGGTGATCTCGAAGGTATTCACGGTTCACGCCCGACGTGTAGCCCCGGTCCGCCATGACCGTGTCGGGTGTGGTGCGGGGCCTGCCGGTGGGCCTGGGGACGTAGATGTCCTTCAAGGTGTCCTGCATCATCGCGCCGTCGTTGAGCTGGCCTCCAGTGACGACCATGGCCAAGGGACGCCCGTTGCCGTCCACGACCTGGTGGATCTTCGTGGTCAACCCCCCGCGCGAGCGTCCAATGCCGTGACCTGCAGGCTCATCCTCGCCCAGCGGAGAATTCTTGTAGTTCGATGAAGCCCCCCGTGTCCTGGTCGGGGCGCGTCGTGTTCGTGGCGTGTTGGTGGGCACGGTTGATCGTGGCGTCAATGCTGACCGTCCAATCCACTTTCCCAGCCGAATCCGCTTGGGCCACCACCTGAGAAAGGACACAATCCCACACGCCCCGCCTCGCGTAGGAGCGGTGACGCTTCCACACCGTCTGCCACGGCCCATACCTCTCACGAGGCAGGTCTCTCCAAGGAATCCCCGTCCTGTAGCGGTAGATGATCCCGTTGACGATCATCCGACTATTCGAGAACGGGCGACCCCGACGCCCACAGTTCGTTGGCAACAGGGGCTCCACACGCTCCCACTGCTCATCCGTCATCGCCTCAAACCGAGACTTCTCATTCACCCCGCCAGTATCTCGCGACCCTCACCTCACATATAGGAGACACGCCCTAGCCAGGTCATCGAAGACGATCAGTGCGGCGGGGAAGAACTCCCGCAACGCCGAACGCAGGCGCAAGACGTGGCGGGTCCGTTCCCAGATCAGGTTCTGGTGCGCGCGGGCCGCGAGCTTCACGCCTTCGGCCAGGGCCGTGTCGCCAGCGATCGGGCGGTGATGGGCCCGGTCCAGGCGGACGAGCTCTGCCAACAGGTGGGCGTCGGCCCGGTCTGACTTGGCGCCCGACATCGAGTGCCTGTCGCGGTAACGCGACGCCATCCTTGGGTTGATCGCGAACACCTCGTAGCCGGCCGCGACCAGCGACGCGACCCAGGCTCCCCGGTCGGTTTCGATCCCGACGACCACCGGCGGCCAGGCGGCTGGATCACCGTCTGGTTCGCCCAGGTGATGGGCGATCAGCTCGTGCAGTTGCGTGATCCCTGCCAGTCCTTCCGGCAGGCGTTTGCGGGCCAGGACCTTGCCGTCCTCGTCGATGATCTCGACGTCGTGGTGGTCCTCGGCCCAGTCGTCCCCGACGAACAACATGGTGTGTCTCCCCGTTCTCGACTATCCGCTCCGACAGCAGCAGTGAGGGAACTCCCAGCGATCTCATGGCCACAGTGCTCACCCAAACCCGCGGGGGCACGACATCCCAGTAGCGGTCACTGTCCCCTCACGATGGGCGGGCACACGGTCTGCCGCCAGGCCTTCCATGGCCAGATGAGAAACGCGAGTGCTGACCCGCCCATCGCTACCGGAACCAAGCCTGACACTCGACCGACAGGCCCGGTAGAACCCATGAGTTGAGGACGTTCTGATCGCGGGTAGCCCGCCCGTTCCGCTCTAGCCTCTGCGGACGAGGATGAACCCGTCCCATCCCTTTACGCCGACAGTTTGGAGCACAGTGGCGGTCAGGTCGGGATTAGCGGCGATGGCATCGACGACAGCACGGACGCCTCGAACCGAGCCATCTTGCGATGCATACCCCTACAGGGTACACCTATTCGAACCACGATCCGGCAGGGTCTATTCCCGGGGCGGGTCGGTCAGCCTCCAAGACATGCGGTGCCTGCGTCGGCGGCGGGGCCGGACGCCGGGCCCGACCGCCCCCGTCGAAGCAGAACGCCCTCCGACCCATCGGGTCGGAGGGCGTACTCGTGCCTGAGCGGTCAGGCCAATGGCTCCAGGGTGCCGAGCACCTCGTTGAAGGCCTCGGTGCTGGACGGGTGGGTCCAGATCCCGTCGCGCAGGTCGGAGACCTTGGCGCCCAGCCGGATGGCCAGGGCGACCATGTTGACCAGCTCCTGGGAGTCGATGGAGAAGATCGTCGCGCCGAGGATCTCTTGGCTGTCGGCGTCGACGAACAGCTTGAACAGGCCGTGGGTCTCGCCGACGATCTTCGGCCGGGGCATGGCGGCGATCTTCGCCACCTCCTTCTTCGCCATCAGGACGTTGCGGCCGGACTTGCGGGCCTGGGTCTCGTCCATGCCCACCATCGACAGCGGCGGGGTGATGAAGGTGGTGTTCGGCACCGCCACGCGGTCGCTGCGGCGGCGCGTGCCCTGGCCCATCACCGCGTCCCACACGATGCGGTTGTCGTCCAGCGAGACGTAGGTGAACTGCGGGCCGCCGTTGACGTCGCCCACCGCGTACACACCGGGGACGCTGGTCTGCAGCTGGTCGTCCACGACGACGAAGCCCCGCTCGTCCACCTCGATGCCGGCGGCCTCCAGGCCCAGCTCGCCGGTGACCGGCACGCGTCCGGCGGCCACCAGCACGGCCTCGGCCGCGAAATCGCCCTTGGTGGTGTGCACCACGGCGTGTGTGCCGTCGTCGTCCAGCGACGTGGGCCGGACGCCCTGCTCGATGGTGACGCCCATGTCGAGCAGGGTCTGCCTCACGGCCTCGGCCACGTCCCGGTCGACGCGGGGAAGGAGCTCCTCGCCGCGGTCGAGGATGGTGACCTTGGAGCCGAAGTGGGTGAACATGCTAGCGAACTCCAGCCCAATGAAGCCGCCGCCCACGATCACCAGCCGTTCGGGCAGCGGGTCGATGTGCTGGATGGTGGTCGAGTCGAACACCCGCGGTGAGTCGAAGCCGGGCAGGTCGACGCGGCGCGAGGTCGCACCGGTGCCGATCACCACGGTCTCGCCGGTGAGCTCCACCTGGCCCTCGGCGGTGTCGACGACGACCGTCCGCGGGCCGGTGAACCGGGCGGTGCCGTCCACCAGGGTGACGCCCGGCTTCTCCAGCATCTGGTGGTTCGCGGCGTTGAGCGTGCCGATCAGCGCGTCGCGGCCGGCGACGGCGGTGCGGAAGAACTCCTGCGGGTCGTCGGAGTCGCGACGCTCCTCGGCCGAGACGACGAGGTCCTTGGTCGGCACGCAGCCGATGTTGATGCAGGTGCCGCCGTACATCTCGGGCGAGCGCTCCACCAGCGCCACGGTCTTGCCGGCGGCCGCGAAGCGCCCCGCCAGGGTCTTGCCTGCCTTGCCCCAGCCGATCACCAGCAGGTCAACGTCCATCATAATTCTCCTTCGCGTAGGCACGCTCTCGCTCGCAACGCTCGCAATCCACGAGGTGCGGGATTTGCCGGTGGGCATCCTTCCAGCGGCGCCGCTGAGATGGAAAGCCAACTGCTGACATCGCTCTGCTGGTCGGAGCCACGGCAGGTTCAACCGGTCGTCGCAACACCGGCTTCTTCCAAGGATCGTAGTTGCTCTTCGAAGACCGAGCAATAGTCAAGACCTGTGGATCGGCGTGTCATGCGGCTTGAGCGTCACCTCCTGATTCGTGGGTGGAGGTCTGCTCGTCGTGGCCGTCTGGTCGTTCGACGAGGATGCCGTTCTTGAACGTTGCGCCGGCGCGGACGAGGGCGACGAGGTGGGGCGCGTTCACGGCGCGCCACCTCGTCTGGGCGGACTCGATGAGCTTGAAGGCCATCGCGATTCCGGCGGCTCGGGAGCCGGGTCCCTTCGTGACGCGCTGGCGCAGCCGGACGGTCGCGAACGTGGACTCGATCGGGTTGGTCGTGCGTAGGTGAACCCAGTGCTCGGCGGGGTAGTTGTAGAACTCCAGGAGGACGTCGAGGTCGTCGGCGATCTTCGCGGCGGCCTTGGGCCACTTGGTGCCGTAGTCAGCGACGAACGCCTCCGCAGCACGCTCGGCGTGGTCGCGGTTCTCGGCGTTCCAGATCTCGGCCAGCGCGGCCTTCGCGCCCGGCTGCGCGGACTTCGGCAAGGCGTTGAGGACGTTGGCGATCTTGTGGAACCAGCACCGCTGCTCGCGGGTCTGGGGCCAGACCTCGCGCAGCGCGGCCCAGAACCCGAGCGCCCCGTCGCCGACCGCGAGGACCGGAGCCCGCATCCCGCGGCGCTTGCAGCTGCGGAGCAGGTCGAGCCAGGACTCGGTGGACTCTCGGTGCCCGTCGTCGAGCGCGACCAGCTCCTTCGTGCCGTCAGCACGGACACCGACGATAACCAGCAGACACACCTTGTCCTGCTCCAGGCGGACCTTGAGGTGGATCCCGTCGACCCAGCAGTAGACGAAGTCGGTGCCGGCCAGGGACCGCTGGTTGAACGCCCTGGCTTCGTCTTGCCAGTCCCTTGGCCAGCCGTGTGATCACCGACGCCGACAGGCCGTGGCTGGTGCCGAGGAACTGCTCCAGTGCGGGGGTGAAGTCGCTGCTGGACAGGCCGTGCAGGTACAGCAGCGGCAGCACCTGCGCAACCCGCGGCGCCTTGACCGGGATCGCGCCCGCCGCGGTGGTCACCTCCCGCGGCTCGTGGAAGCCGTTGCGGACCACCAGGCGACGACCCGCCTCGTCGAGCTCGTCGGTGAACTGCTCGACGTAGGCCGCGACCTCGGCCTGCAACGCCGCCGCCAGCATCTGCCGAGCGCCGTCGCCGACGATCTCATCGAGCAGCGACCCACCGGCTGCATGGTTGGACGCCTCGACGTCTTGGACTACCTTCAACATGAGCGCACCTTCCCGAACCAGCGCGCCAACGCCGGTCCTGATCAGAGTTCTGTGACTACAAGATCTTCCTCGGGAAGGTGCGCTCCGTCGCGCTCACCCGCCGAGGGCCATCCATAGGTTCTGATCATTGCTCGTCGGCGAACAGGGTGTCCAGTCGGTCCTTCTGCTTGTCGTTGAGCAGGTCGGCGCCGGTGGACAGGGTCCGGCGGGCGGCATAGAGCGGGTCGCCCTTGCGGCCGCGGTGCCCACAGATGGCCTGCTGAACTCGCCGTCGGCACTCATCGAGCGCCTCGCCAGCGAGGCGCGTGACGTGGAAGGGATCTAGCACGGTCACCACGTCGGGCAGTTCCTCGACGGCGGCGGTCTTGAACCCGGTGAAGCCGTCCATCGCGACCACCTCCACGCCGTCGCGCCACTCCTGCGGGCGGTCGGCCAGCCAGGTCTTGAACGCCTGCTTGGAGCGTCCTTCGACCATGTCCAGCAGCCGTGCCGGGCCGGTGCCATCTCGCACTGGGGTGAGGTCGATGATCACGGTGACGTACCTGTCGCCGCGACGGGTGTGCCTCCACACGTGCTCATCGACCCCGACGACCTTCACCCCCTCGAAGCGGTGCTCCTCGTCGATCAGCACCCGCTTGCCCTCGGCCATAACGGCGTCGTTGGCGGTGTCCCAGGCCACCCCGAGCCCCTCGGCGACCCGAGCCACGGTCAGGTGCTGGACCACGATCCCTTCCAGCGCCCACCGCAGAGCGCGCCGAGACAACTTGGCCCGGGGCTCGGCCGCGGCGGTGGTGTCCTGGCGCCACACATACCCGCAGCCGCTGCAGCGGTAACGGCGCACGACGACCTCCAGCGTCGTGGGCCGCCAGCCCAGTGGTTCGTGGGCAAGCCGTCGGACCACGGTGTCACGTGGTCTCCCTTCGCAGCCGCAGCGCCGGCACCACTGGTCGGGCTCGACCACCTGGCAGGCCAATACGGCACGATCCGGCTCGAGTCGCTGCCCGGTGACAACGAGGCCGAGTTCGTCGAGGCGGCAGAAGGCAGTCAGGTCGGGGCTGGCGAACGCATCAGCGCGCCCGCCGACGGTAGCGTCGTGCACGTCGAGGTCTTTCGGGCTGAGTGTGTAGGAGCTCTCATCCTCGGGAGACCTCGACCTCTATCCGGCCACCGACGCGCCGGCCCGCCGCGCGACGTGCGCTACACCCTCATCTGGGAAGAGCCCCCATACCTCTCACGAGGCAGGTCTCTCCAAGGAATCCCCGTCCTGTAGCGGTAGATGATCCCGTTGACGATCATCCGACTATTCGAGAACGGGCGACCCCGACGCCCACAGTTCGTTGGCAACAGGGGCTCCACACGCTCCCACTGCTCATCCGTCATCGCCTCAAACCGAGACTTCTCATTCACCCCGCCAGTATCTCGCGACCCTCACCTCACATATAGGAGACACGCCCTAGTACAAGCCGGGAAAGGAGAGTTGGCCCGATGAGCACAATGCCTCCCAGTCCTCGTGCGACCACTGGTCAGGGTGAACCGATCTCCCCACGCACGTTCCGACAGGTCCATGCCCGCAAGCTGATCTTCGCCCGTATCCGCCGCGAGGGAATCGACATCACTGAGGATGCCGACCTCGTGAACTCGGTGTGGTGGTCTCACGGGCAATGCCACGGTTTCGGCTGGGACGACGCTGCAGACACATTGGTCCAGCTGATCCAAGCTGGCGACCTCGACACACTCGAAACAATGCTGACCAGCATGGACCAGTCGTCCTACCAGGTGTTGACCCTCAGCCCGTTCATCACCCACTACGGCACCCCGGAGATCACTGCCCAGACCCGCCGGGCCACGCGCGACAAGGTCCAGTACGGCTGATCTCCGGTCAGCGCAGTTCGTGCACCACTCGTGGCGAAGGTTGTGGGGATGGAGTCGCTGTGCGCCGTCATACTGCGGATTCCTGACCATGCCCGTGAGATTTGGGAGGTCACTTTCGCCGAGATCGCAGGGAACCCGAGGTTGTGGGAATTGCGGAGGTAGGTCAGGAGGTCATGAGAATGAACACGCTAAACTGCTCAGGTTCCCGCCCTGCGAAGTTCAGCTGAGGAGGCATAGCGCGTGAACCCTTCCCCTGACAGTGCTGATGAACCTGAGTTTGTTACCGCAGAGCAGGTGAGTCGAACTGAGGGCCCCATCGCCGAGTGGGTTTCCTCCCTGTCCCCCGCTGTACCTGCAGTGATCATGGCAGGATCTGCCGTGCCCGCGCTCCGTGCATACGACGACACCATCAACTGGCCCTGGCTCATTCTCATGGTGTGCATGATCACAGGCGGGGGGATCCTCATGTGGATGCACGGACGACGTGACACTGAGACGCAACGAGCAGCCGATGAACAAAACGAACAGACTCTCCGGGACAGCTTGGCGGAGAAGGACCGCGAGAAAGAGAAAGAGCGTCAGAGCTACGAAGCCCTGGTCGACGAGATGACGACGGGTGTCTTCAACCTTGTCCTGGGGTTGGAGGAGACTACCCCCAAGGGGCGCCTGGCTGAGATGCGCATCGTGCGGAAGGCCGTCCTGGGGCAGGTCCGTACCCGTCTGGGACCGGACGCTACCGGCGTGCGAGCGAACCTGTTCGCCGTAGAATCCGTGGACCCGCCGGTTCTCGGGGTCGACCGGTGGGGGTACGACGGGGGCAACGGACTGCGCTCCACACGGAAGTTCCGGCCTGGAGACACCACCTTCGACCGTGCAATCGAGGGCGAGGCGCACTACGTCCCCGATGTCGCGGAACTCCCCAAGAACGAAAAACCCGGGAGGGGGTACAAGTCGTTTTCGACCTACCCTGTGGCCAGCGATGACCGGCTGTTCGGCATCCTCACCATCGACGCTCCGGGGGCCGAGGACATCACGCCGTTCGATGTGAAGCTGCTCGGGTTCTTCGCGGGCGTCATCGCGCTCTCATTTTCCTCTCAGCAAGATTGTCCGTATGTTCCGATGGGCAATCTGTCCGTCCCGTGCGATACTGGAACGGAAGGAGAGGAGGTTGGTTCCCATGACTGACCGCAAGAAGCCAGGCAATGCGCTGTACATCGAGCGCATCCGTCTGCTGCGATCTGACCCCGACCGTTACTTCCGGGAGTACCCCAAGCCCGAGTTCGGGTTCCGGCAGGAGCACAAGCACACACCGGAGCCGGACACCACGCCCGAGAAGTAGACCTTCTGCACGAGAAACCGCCCCCACCACTTAAAACTCAGTGTTGGGGGCGGTTTCGCTTCGTTACAGTGCCGCAACGACGACCCAGTCCAGCACGGCGACGGCCATCACTGCTACCGTCTGAGCTCAGACCGGATGGCTCCGGCAGCCGACGGCACCCATAGCGACACCGATCATCCTGGCCGAGGCGCTCAGTGCTTGCGCCCCTATGGTGACCACGAGAACGACCGCCTTACTTTTCGTGGACGGCCAGGCGGGTTCTGCGCCTCAGCCAACCAGACGCCTGCACCGCTCCCGCCCAGTCAGGAAGGCCCTCTCACTTCACGGGCATCCCGTCCTTGCGGTACTTCGGCGCAGGCCCCGTCAGCCAGGTCACTGCGCGTTTCAGACTGCCCCAGCAGGGCTGACCAGCCACGTGCTTAGCGTAGGCGGCCTTGTCTTCCGTCCAGTGCTTGTCGAAGCCCGGATCGGGCTCGGGAAGTTCGTCGGCGGGAATCCAGCACAGTTCAACTTCCCCGCCGAACTTTGTCACCCCCAGGAAGAAGTTCGTCCCCAACCGCAAGTCTGCATGTTCATGCATCGCGACGATGGGCACCTTGTGAGTCACGGTGTTGCGAACCACCCGAAGCGCGGACACCAGATCCGACACGTCAGACTCTGTGCCATCGCCGGAAAGTTCCTTGCCAGGGTAGGCGAGCTGCTCTGCCAGTAGACGCACCCACCACAGGGTCTCCACCGCTGCAATCCTCCCGGGAGCATCATCGCCATCTTCCCTCGGCGTTCGGGCCTGGAGGAGTCGCTCCAGAGCAGTCTCTGCTCCAATGCTAGCGAGGCGTATGTCATCGGATGTGGGCGCGGGCACAGCTTCCTCCAGATCTCAGTATGTCCGTCGCCGAGGGTACGGGAGTTCGCGACCATCACCGCCCGGACATCCTCTGGAGCTCAGATGCTCCCAAGTAGGATGGGGAGTTGTCGACCAGTTCCCGCAATCGTGACACTTTCACTGCGCTGTCATCCCGAACAACGCAAAACCGGAGATCAGGAACCCTTTCGAGTTCGTGATCTCCGGTCCGTTCGGTTCGTGAACCGCTCACGGTGGGCGAAGGGGGACTTGAACCCCCACGTCCCTAAGGACACTGGCACCTGAAGCCAGCGCGTCTGCCATTCCGCCACTCGCCCGTGGCATCGATATCTAGCATCGACGTGGGTTGCGTCTGCAACGGAGAGTAACACTAGCATCGCCACCCCCTCCACACAAAGGCGCAGGACAAAGCACATTTCCTCGTCCGCCCCATGGCCCCTTCAACACCAAACTCCACGGCCCGGCAGCCCCACACGCCGTTGGCACACCCACTTCACAGCCACAGTCCGTATAGTGGGCCGACAACGTGTGCCGTCCTCCTGTCGGCACCCCGGCAGCCGGCGACCCCGCCAAACACATACCGGCCCGCGGGACGAGAGAACGAAAGGTGAGGCGTAACCACCATGGACCTCTTCAGTCGCTTCCGTAAGCTCGACAGCTCCCTGCAGCGCGGGCTGGACAACGGCTTCGCACGCGTCTTCGGCGGCGAGGTCGTCCCCGCCGAGATCGACGAACTCCTCAAGCAGGAGGTCGAGGACACCCTCATGGAGGACCAGACCGGAACGGTCTTCGCCCCCTCCTCCTACCGCGTCCACGTCTCCGAGCACGACCACGCCGCCCTGCTCGAGGCCCGGCCCGACCTCGCCAACGAGCTCCGCGGCCGGCTCCAACGCTTCATCCGCAACGAAGGATGGGACAGCCGTCACCCGGTCGCCGTGGAGATCATCAAGGACGGCGGTCTCCACACCGGCCAGCTCAAGGCACGGTCCTCCTTCGAGAAGACCGAGCAGCCCGAACCACACTGGCCGCGCAGCGAGCCGGACTCCGGCCGCAGCTCCGTCGCCCACCCCTACGACGCCGACGACTCCCCCTCCGCCCCGGAAGCGCCTGCCGCCCACGCCGCCGACCCCAACCCGCTCGTCGGGCTGGCCCGTCCCTCGGAGTCACCCCAGGCCGCGCAGGCCCGCCAGGCCGACGAGCAGGCACAGCAATCGGCGGAGGAACAGCCACTCGGCGAACCCCTGCAGAGCTACCCCGGCACCGAGGTCATCTCCCACAATGCCCAGGCCCCGGCGAACAACGCCGACGAGGCCACCGGGGCGGCCAACGCCGCAGAGGGCGAGCAGGCACCGCAGACCACCGTCACCCTGTTCCTGCAGGACGGCTCCGCGCGGAACTTCCTGCTCCAGCACGGGACGAACGTGATCGGACGTGGCAACGCCGTGGACTTCCGCCTACCGGACACCGGCGTATCCCGTCAGCACGCGGAGATCACCTGGGATGGTTACGACGCCGTCCTGACCGACCTGAAGTCCACCAACGGCACCACCGTCAACGAGATCCCCGTGGACAGCTGGCTGCTCGCCGACGGTGACGTGATCACCATCGGGCACAGTGAGATCGACGTTCGGTTCAGTTGACGGGGTCTCCGGAAGGTAGATTCAGCCGGTAGGATCAATCGTTGACCGACCGGTCAACCCACCGGCACGAAGGAGATGACCCGAATGCAGACGACTCTGGTGCTGCTCGCCAAGATCGCCCTGCTCGTCGTGCTGTGGCTGTTCATCTGGGTGGCCGTCCGCACCATGCGCAAGGACGTGAACACCATGGCAGCCACGGCAGGCGCCGCACCTGCCGCTGGCCCGTCCACCGGCGCACCCCCCGGTGCGGCACCGGCGCACAAGGCGTCCGGTGGACGCGGTTTCCGACGTGCCACCCCCCCGGGATCGTTGACGGTCACCTCCGGGCCACTGAACGGGACGACCCTGAACCTGCAGGGCTACCAGGACGTGACCCTGGGCCGCTCGGGGTCCTGCACCCTCGTCCTGGAGGACGACTTCGCCTCCGGGACCCACGCACGGCTGTTCCACCAGGGCGGCACCTGGCTGCTCGAGGACCTGGACTCACGTAACGGCTCCTTCCTCAACGGCCAGCGCATCGACCAGCCCGAGCAGCTCTCCGCAGGTCAGGAGATCCGTATCGGCCAGACCACGGTGAGGTTGGAAGCATGACAGAGACGACCGCCACGCCCCTCGCCCTGAACTACGCGGCCCTGTCGGACCGCGGCCTGGTGCGCACGAACAACGAGGACTCCGCCGTCGCGTCCCCCCACCTGCTGGCGCTCGCCGACGGGATGGGTGGCCACGCCGCCGGCGAGGTCGCCTCCGAGCTGATGATCACCTCGCTCTACGTCCTCGAGAACACGCTCTCCCAGGGCGTGGAGCCGTCCGGGGACCGTCTGCTGACGATGCTCGCCGAGGCCATGGACGACGGCAACCGGGCCATCGCCGCCCACGTGGACGACAACCCCACCCAGGAGGGCATGGGCTGCACGTTGACCACCATGGTCTTCGACGGCGCCTCACTGGGCGTCTGCCACGTCGGCGACTCCCGCGGCTACCTGCTGCGCGACGGCACCCTGACGCAGATCACCAAGGACGACACCTTCGTGCAGTCCCTCGTCGACGAGGGGAAGCTCGCACCGGAGGACGTCAGCAGCCACCCGCAGCGCTCGCTGATCCTCAAAGCGTTGACCGGCCGACCGGTCGAACCCACCCTGACCCTGCGCGACGCGCAGCCGGGTGACCGCTACCTGCTGTGCTCCGACGGCCTCTCCGACCCGGTCAGCTTCGACACCATCCGCGACGTGCTGGCCACCGGTACCCCGGAGGAGTCCGGCTCGCAGTTGATCAACCTGGCACTGCGCGGCGGCGGGCCCGACAACGTCACCGTCGTCGTCGCCGACGTCGTGGACCCCGCCGGCCTCCCCGAGGGCTCCGTGCTGCCCACCGCCCCCGCCCTGGCCGGCGCGGTGAACACCAACGCCCCCGAACTCCCCCGGCCGAACACCTCCGCCGGACGCGCCTCGGCCGTCAACGTGGTGCAGCGTCCCCGCTCCACCCAGACCGACTCCGGCTCCGCCACGGCGGAGCCGGAGACCGAGGAGCCTGAACAACGCAAGGAGCGTGGCAAGGGACTGTTCATCACCCTCGCCGCGCTGCTCGTACTCGTCGTCGCTGCCGGAGCAACGGTATGGTATGTCCGCGACTCCCTGAGCCAGTCGTACTTCATCGCCGTCGCAGAAAACGGCGCCGCCGCCACGACGACGTCCACCACGACACCGCTGACGGTCCCCGCCCCGGCGTCCGCCTCCGCGTCCGAGTTAGCATCGGCGCCTGCGTCGGCGGCACCCACCGAGCAGCCCACCGCCCCTGCCGAGACCGGCCCGCCGATCCAGATCTACCAGGGCGCCCCGGGAAACATCCTGGGCATCTCCACCCAGTCGGTCTACCAGGAGGTCTGCCTCTCGGACGACGCCGAGGTGCGTCTGCTGCCCGCCGGCAGCGACGACGACTGCCACCGGTTCTCCACCTCCGACCTCACCCCGGCGGCCCGCGGCACCCTCGACAACCTGCCCCGCGACTCCTACGAGGAGATCCAGGGCCAGATCCGCCGGCTCGCCGAGCAGACCCTGCCGGTCTGCGTGACCCGCGACAACGCGGCGGACGCCCGCAGCGGCGAGCCGTCCGATCTCACGACCCCCGGCGTCTCCTGCAGGGAGGTGGACTGACATGTTCCGTGAGGCCCACGCCCGCGGCCTGGAGCTCGCCCTGCTGGTGTTCTCCGCCGTCATCCTCGGCATCGCGCTGATCGCCCTGCAGCTCTCCCAGGGAAACGACCTGGACTCCGAGGTCGGTATCCTTGTCGGCGGTTACATCCTCGTCTTCGGCTTCGCCCACCTGGTGCTCTGTCTGAAGGCGCCCCACGCCGACCAGATCATGCTGCCGGTCGCCGCGATGCTCAACGCCATCGGCCTGGTGATGATCTACCGGATCGACCTCGCCGCAGAGACCACCCGGTCCAACTCCCAGGTGATGTGGACCGTGATCGCCCTGGTGATCTTCGCCGGGGTCATCTGGTTCCTGAAGTCCCACAACAGCCTGCAGAACTACGCCTTCCTCCTCGGGCTCGGCGGCCTGATCCTGTCGGCCCTGCCGATCGTCTGGGCCCGCGTCTTCCCCTCGGAGCTCACGGCGGACGCCCAGGTCTGGATCAGCATCGGGCCGATCTCCATCCAGCCCGGCGAGTTCGCGAAGATCATGCTGCTCATCTTCTTCGCCGCCCTGTTGGTCAACAAGCGTGCCCTGTTCTCCGTGGCCGGCTACCGGTTCCTCGGCATGCAGTTCCCCCGCCTCCGTGACCTCGGCCCGATCCTGCTGGTCTGGGGCCTGGCCATCCTCATCTCGATCTTCCAGAACGACTTCGGCCCCGCCCTGCTGCTCTTCGGCACCGTGCTCGGCATGCTGTACATGGCCACCGGCCGTGCCTCCTGGCTGGTCCTCGGCCTGGGTCTGGCGGTCGTCGGCGCCTGGGGTGTATTCCAGATCTCCGACAAGATCCAGGACCGCTTCACCAACTTCCTCGACCCGCTGGCCACCTACGACGAGGGCACCGGCTACCAGCTGTCCCAGGCACTGTTCGGCATGTCCTTCGGCGGGTTGACCGGCACGGGTCTCGGCGAGGGCTACCCGCAGGTCGTCCCGGTCTCCTACGCCGACTTCATCATGTCCTCCATCGGTGAGGAACTCGGCTTCGTGGGTCTGGCGGCCGTGCTCATGCTCTTCGCCGTCTTCGTCACCCGCGGGTTCATCATCGCCCTGCGCACCCCGGACGCCTTCGGCAAGCTCGTTGCCGCCGGACTGTCCCTGACGATCGCCATCCAGGTGTTCGTGGTCACCGGCGGCATCTCCAAGCTCCTGCCGATGACCGGCCTGACCACCCCGTTCATGTCCCACGGCGGATCCAGCCTGCTGGCGAACTACGTCCTGCTGGCGATCCTGCTGAAGATCTCGCACGACGTGAACACCCGCAGGGCCGCGGGGCCACCACAGGATCCGGCATCTCCGCAGGCAGACCCACAGACGTCACTCAACCCGGTGGTCAACAGCCAGTACCCCGATCAGTCCCATGCAGACCAGACACCCAAGGAGGCCCGCTCGTGAACAGGTCCATCCGTAACGTCTCGGTCTTCACCTTCGTCCTGGTCATCATCCTGCTGGTGAACCTGACCTGGATCCAGGGTTTCCAGACGTCCCGCTACGCCGAGAACTCCCTGAACGCACGCCAGTACTACGAGATGAAGTCCATCCCGCGCGGCCAGATCTCCGCCGGCGGTCAGATCCTCGCCCAGTCCGAGGCCGACGAGAACGACTTCTACTTCCGTGACTACCCGACGGCCCCGGCGTCCTACGGGGCGGTACTGGGGTACCTCTCCGACCGCTACGGCGCCTCCGGCATCGAGGCGTCGCAGAATTCCATCCTGGACGGCACGGACGACTCGCTCTTCGCCACCCGCGCCTGGGACACCCTCACCGGCAAGGAGCGCCGCGGCGCCAACGTGGAACTCACCCTGCAGCCCAACGTGCAGCAGGTCGCCTACGACGAGCTCTCCTCGCGCGGCTACTCGGGCTCCGTCGTGGCCCTGCGCCCGTCCACCGGTGAGGTCCTCGCCATGGCGTCGACGCCCAGCTTCGACCCCTCCGTGGTCGGCAGCTCCGACGCCGCCACCGCGGACGCGGCCTTCGAGGAGCTCCAGGCGAGCCCGGACGCGCCCCTGCTGAACCGCTCCACCCAGCAGACCCAGCCGCCCGGCTCAACCTTCAAGCTGATCACCACCGCCGCGGCGCTGGCCGAGGGCGACACCGCCGACACGATGGTCACCGGCGAGTCCGAAATCACCCTGCCGGACACCACGACCACGCTGGAGAACTACGACGGGACGTCCTGCGGGGCCTCCCAGGTGCCGCTGCGCACCGCCTTCGAGAAGTCCTGCAACACCTCCTTCGTGGACCTGGTGAACCGCCACGGCGAGGAGTCCTTCCGCGCCACCGCCGACGCCTTCGGCATCGGTGCCGAAGACGACGAGGACTTCGGCCTGCCCATCCAGAACTCCACCATCGGTGACATCCCCGACTCCGCCGCGCTGAGCCAGTCCGCCATCGGCCAGCGTGACGTGGCCCTGACGCCGCTGCAGAACGCGGTCATTGCCGCGTCCATCGCCAACGACGGGGTACGGATGAAGCCGCACATCGTCAAGCAGGTCACCGGACAGGACCTCAACGTGATCCAGGAGACTCGTCCCGAGGAGGCCGGCCGTGCCATCGACTCCGACGTCGCCTCACAGCTCACCGAGCTGATGGAGGGCGCCGAGCAGTACGCCGGCGGCCAGTCCAACATCGCCTCGAAGACCGGTACCGCCGAGCACGGCGAGGACTCGCGCAACTCCAACCCGCACGCCTGGTACGTCGCCTTCGACCCGGACGAGGACGCCGACATCGCCGTCGCCGTCCTCGTCGAGAACGGCGGCGACGCCGGCCAGGCCGCCACCGGCGGCTCCGTCGCCGCACCCATCGGTCGCGCCGTGATCAACGCGGCGCTGCAGGAAGCACAGTAGCGAGGTGAATGGCGTGACCGGACCCAACGACCCGAGCAACCCCACCAACACAGGCGATCCCGACGGCACCCGTGTGTTCAGCACCCCGGAGGAGCACTCCGGGCCCGTGGACCCGGAGCAGATGACGCCCCGGGACCGCGCGGCGGCGGACCGCCTGCAGCGCGTCCTCGACACCCACTACGACTCCGCGGCCGGACGCCGGTTCGAGGTGTCCCGCATCGTCGGACGCGGCGGCATGTCCACCGTCTGGCTCGCCTACGACACCGTCGGCGAACGGGACGTGGCCGTCAAGGTGCTCAAGCCCGAGCTCACCGACGACGCGGAATTCCGCGACCGTTTCCGTCAAGAGGCCGAGGCCGCCGAGACGATCACCTCCGAGAACGTGGTCCGCACCTTCGACTACGGCGAGCAGACCGACGTCGACGGCAACGGCATCTCCTACTGCTTCATCGTGATGGAGTATGTGCAGGGCGAGTCCCTGGCGGACATCCTGTCGCGTCAGCGCACCCTGCCGGAGGTGATGGTCCTCGACCTCATCGCCCAGGCGGCCGTCGGGCTGCAGGAGATCCACGAGCGCCAGCTCATCCACCGCGACATCAAGCCCGGCAACCTCATGGTCACCGCCGACGGCGTGGTCAAGATCACCGACTTCGGCATCGCCAAGGCCGCGTCCGCCGTGCCGCTGACCCGTACCGGCATGGTCGTGGGCACCGCCCAGTACGTGTCCCCGGAGCAGGCCCAAGGCCTGACCATCCGGCCGTCGAGCGACGTCTACTCGCTCGGCGTGGTCGGCTACGAGGTACTCGCCGGCGAGCGGCCCTTCTCCGGCGACTCCACGGTGTCCGTGGCGCTCAAGCACATCAACGAGACCGCACCGGAGTTGCCGGACACGGTCAGCGCCCCGATGCGGCGTCTCATCGCGATCTGCCTGCGCAAGGACCCGGAGAGCCGTTACCGCGACGGTGCCGCGCTCGCCGCGGCCACAGTGCCCGTGCGCGACGGCCAGATGCCGCCGGACCCCGCCGCTGGCATGCCCACCGGCGCCGCCGCGGCCGTTGCACCGGCCACCGTCGTCGCCGACCGGGTGCCCACCGGCCAGAGCCGGTTGAGCGAGGTCACCGACGAGGCGAACATGGGCCCCGCACCGCGCACGCGCACCAGACGCGGCTGGATCTGGGCGCTGGTCATCGGCCTGGTGGCCACCCTCGGCGTCCTGCTGTGGTTCCTCACCCAGTACGGGCAGGACGACGCACCGAACGCGCCCACGCAGACAACCACGGTCACCAGCGAGGTCACCGAGGAGCAGACCGTGGTGCCCGAGCCGGTCGACCCCGGCGACACCGGCGACCCGGTGGAGACGTCCACGCCGGACACGACGTCCGACGAGTCCACGCCCTCGGAGACGTCGGGCGGCGGTACGACGGACACCACGGGCACCGGGGAACCGTCGCAGCCGACGGTGCCGGAGACCAGCGGCCCCACCGAGGAGCCCACGGACCCCGACACCTCCGACCAGGCATCCCAGGAGCAGTTGCAGCCTGGGGGTAACACCGAGACGTCCCCGGACGGTGAATCCGGGGATGCCGCCGACGACTGGCCCGCCATGGGGCGTCTGTGACGGCTGTGTCGACTGGGACGTCTGGTATTCGCACCGGAGGCCGTGGGATCGGTATTCTCCAAGGGAAAGCGTGCCCGCAGGGTCGGGGACGCCCGCACATCCGTAACTCGAGGAAGGGAGCAGCATGGACCTGAGCAACACCCGGCTCGGCGGTCGGTACCTGCTGGGGCCGGTCATCGGCACCGGAGGCATGTCCGACGTCTATGCGGCGACCGACGAACTCCTCGGCCGCGACATCGCGGTGAAGATGATGCGCGCCGACCTGGCCCGCGACGACACCTTCCTCGAGCGCTTCCGCCGTGAGGCGAAGAACGCCGCGAAGCTGAACCACCACGCGATCGTCGCCGTCTACGACACCGGTCAGACCGACGAGGCGCACGGGTCCGTGCCCTACATCGTGATGGAGCGCGTGCACGGCCAGACGTTGCGCGACATCCTGCGCGACTCCGGCCCCTTCCCGCTGGAGGAGGCGGGCCGGGTGATGGCCGAGGTCTGCCGGGCGTTGAGCTTCTCCCACGAGGCCGGCATCATCCACCGCGACATCAAGCCGGCGAACATCATGATCACCAACACCGGCGCGGTGAAGGTGATGGACTTCGGCATCGCCCGCGCGCTGTCGGACACCAGTTCGGCGATGACGCAGACCGCCGCCGTCATCGGCACCGCCCAGTACCTCTCGCCCGAGCAGGCCCGCGGCAAGTCCGCCGAGGCCCGCTCGGACATCTACGCCGCCGGCTGCGTGTTCTACGAGATCTCCACCGGTCAGCCGCCGTTCTCCGGGGAGTCGCCGTTCTCGGTGGCCTTCCAGCACGTCCAGGAGAGTCCGTTGCCGCCGTCGCAGGTCACCGGCATGAACCTGGACCAGAACCAGGCGCTCGCGCTGGACGCCGTCACGTTGACGGCGATGGCGAAGGACCCGTCCGACCGTTACGACAACAGCGCCGACATGGCGTCTGACCTGCAGCGCATCTCCGAGGGGCGGATGCCCCTGGCCGCTCAGGCCTACACCGATGAACCCGTGCAGGACGCCCCGACGACGCACATGCCCGCCGCCGCGCCCGTGCCCACGCCGGCCCCCGCGCCGGCACCGCGCGAGGAGAAGAAGCGTCGCCGCGGGTGGGTCGTGCCCCTGTGGATCATCGCCATCCTCGCCCTCATCGGCGGCGGGACCGCCGTGGCGGTCAACTGGTTGAACGATGACGGCTCCGAGCAGGCCGCGGCACTCGAGACGGTCCCCGACGTGGCCGGTCAGCCCCGCGACGAGGCGCTGAGCGCGCTCGAGGACGCCGGCTTCGACGTCACTGTCGAGGACCAGGCGGACGCCGAGGTACCGCGTGACGGGGCGATCCGCACCGACCCCGCCGCGGACTCCTCCGTCCCGTCCGGATCGGAGGTGACACTGTACGTATCCTCCGGACGCGCGGTCACCGAGGTCCCCGACCTCAGCGGGAAGACGACCCAGGAGGCCCAGGCCGCGCTCGAGGAGGCGAACCTGCGCCTGCGCTCGAACGTCTCGGAGCAGTCCAGCGACGACGTCACCGCCGGCCAGGTCATCGAGCAGACCCACCCGTCCGGCGCCCAGGTGGCCGAGGGCACCGAGGTGGGAATCACGGTATCCACCGGTCCGGCGGACGTGCGCGTGCCGCGCGTGACCGGCCAGTCCCGCGACGACGCGGTGCAGAACCTGGAGGACGCCGGCTTCGAGGTCGACGTGGTCATGGTCGACTCCTCAGAGGACGAGGACCGGGTGCTGTCGGCATCCGACGAAGGCACCACCCAGGCGGCCGGCACCACCATCACCCTGGAGGTCTCGCGCGGCAACCAGTTCACCATGCCGCAGCTGGTGGGCAAGGACTACGAGGAGGTCTACAGCACGCTGCAGCAGGCGGGCTGGCGCGGCAACGCCAACCGGGTGAACCGCACCAATGTCAACCAGCTCGACCCACTCGCCGTCGACCGGGTCGTGGGGCAGTCCGCCGAGGAGGGTCAGACGATCGACCGCAACGCGCCGATCACCGTGCGGGTCAACGTGCTGGGGATCCCCTGACGTCTGAGACGTCCGTGGGGTCCCCGATCCCCGTCGCACCTTCTTGCAATCTGATATGTCAATGAGTCTGCGATTATCACAGGATGTCATGTGCTCTTTACGGGCTCA
>NZ_JBQSWV010000038.1:0-19722 GCF_052377495.1 Corynebacterium sp. AOP36-E1-14 | reverse complement strand
GAACCCCATCTGGAAGATGTCGAAGTCCCGTTCACTGCTGACCTTCGAGAAGTCGGCGCTGGGGCGTTCCTCGATCTTCATTCTCACGCCGATGTCGCTGAGCATCTTCTGTAACGCGGTTGCACCGGCCTTCCCCTGGGGATCATCGCCGAGGAGGACATAGCGAGGTTCGAGTTTCTCCCCGTCCTTCTCGCGGACACCGTCGGAATCCTCGGTCCAGCCGGCGTCGTCCAGGATCTGCCTGGACTTCTCGGGGTCGAAAGACACGACCGCGCCGAAATTGTCCTCGTATCCGTCCTGGGTCTGGAACAGCGTGAACGATCCTGGAAGCTCTTCGGTGTAGTCCAGGCCGTTGAACCGGATGTCGGCGAGCTGGGAACGGTCGACGCCGGTCATGATCGCCTCACGCACGGCGTCCTCCTCCAGGAGCGGGGCCTCGCTGTTCAGGGTGATCAGGTAGTTCGCCGGCAGCATCGCGGTCCGGATGTCGGCCTTGTCCGAGCCCATACTTCGCGCCGTCGCCAGGTTGTCCTTCGTCGCCACTCCGGCACCGTCGATTTCTCCTGCCTGGAACGCGTTTATCGTCGCCTGCGACTCCAGGGCCCGCCAGGTGAAGGTGTCGAGCTTCCCCGGTTCACCCCACCAGTTGTCGTTGCGTTTGAACCGCATTTCTCCGTTGTTGAAGTCGGCGCGGTCGATCGTGTACGGACCTGCACCCCATTCGGGATGGACGTCCTTGAGGTAGCCCTTGTTGAAGGTCTCCGAATTGTCGACCTGCGGAGGGACGAAGAAGCCGAACAGCCCCTCCCACCAGGGGTACTCCTGCTCGAAGGTGACAACGGCTTCCTTGTCGTCGACGCCCCTGGTCACCGACTGGATCAGGGAGTAACCGTCGGAGGACGAGATGTTGTAGCCCTCTGCCTCACCATTGCTGGATCTCCAGGTGTTCTCGAAGGACGTCCAGTCGATCGGGGTGCCGTCATTGTACTCGGCCTCGTCGTTGATGGTGTAGCGGACCACGGTCTTGCCGTCCTCGGTGTCCGCGGAGATGTCGGTGACGTAATCCGGGTTCGCCTCGTAGTTTCCTTCACCATCGAGCAGCATCACCTGCGGGTTGTACCATTTCCAGGAGTCTTTGGTGTACAGCGTCCCGTCGGCGTGGAAGGTGTTCTGCTGTTCGGAGATCTCCGTGGTCGGCAGGGTCAGCGTCCCGCCGTCCCGGATGTCGTCTCGTGCCTGGGCGTTGATGCTGGACGCGGCCACGGACCCGGCGTCGCTCGCCGAGCCTCCGCCGGAAGCGTCGTCGCTGCCACAGGCTGCCAGGCTCATCGCGGTCAGGGCGCTCACCGTGGTTGCCGCGATCACCGGACGGGCACGCCATCGGCGTGGTGATGCCGCTGGTGGGCGGATGCCCAGCACGGGCTGTGATGTTCGGGTCATGGGGTACTCCTCGTGAAACGTGTACGTGCGGGAAGGTGCAGAAGGTGCATGGGTGTCGTGAGGTGCCATGGAGAAGATCTCTCCAGGTGGGGAGCGGTTCCCCGGTGCGGTGGAGTGCGTCGTCGCCGTCATGTCAGGGTCCACCTAGAGCTGAACGGTCGTTGCGCGTACGGTCCCGCTGCGATGGCGTTGGACGTTGGGGTCGGGGATCGGGATCGCCGCCAGGAGTGTGCGCGTGTAGTCGTGCCGGGGGTTGGTGAAGACCTCGTCGGTCGGGCCCTGCTCCACGAACTCACCGTGGTGCATCACGGCGACGCGGTCGGAGAGGTGGCGGATCACGGACAGGTCGTGGGCGATGAACAGCAGGGACAACCCCAGCCGTCGTTTCAGGTCGTGGAGGAGGTTGATGATCCCGGCCTGGACGGACACGTCGAGGGCGGAGACGGGTTCGTCGAGGACGATGATCTTGGGGTTGGTCGCCAGGGCCCGTGCCAGGCCGATCCGTTGGCGCTGGCCGCCCGAGAACTGGCCCGGGAACCGGTCGACGTGGTCGGGGTCGAGCCCGACGAGGCCCATGAGCTCAGCGACACGGTCGTCGGCGTCGCCGCTGAACCCCAGGGAGGTCAGCGGTTCGGTGATGATCTCCTTGACCGTCTGGCGGGGATCCAGTGAACTCACGGGGTCCTGGAAGACGATCTGGATGTACTTGCGCGATGCCCGACGTTGCCGTGGGGTCATCTGCGCCACATCCGTGCCGGCCAGTGTGATGGTGGTGTCGTCGGCGGGGTCCAGGTCCATGATCTCCAGCAGGGTGGTGGTCTTCCCGGACCCGGACTCGCCGACGATGGCCAGGCACTCACCCGCGTGGAGGTCGAATGTGAGGTGTTTGACCGCCTCCACCGTCCCCACACGGCGCTTCACCAGCGCCCCCTTCGTCAGAGGGAAGGACTTGTGCAGGTTGGTGACCGCGAGGGTGAGTTCGCGTTCCTCGCGGGGAACCCCGGCGAAGATGTCGGGGCTCGGTTCCGGGGTGGGGAAGAGTGCTGCCCCGTCGAGCCGGGAGTCGGTGATCAGGGACGACCGGATGCAGGATGCCTGATGCCCGGGCGCGGCCTGGTCAACCTGCAGCAGGTGCGGTTCACCGCGGTGACAGGAGGCGGTGCTGACCGGGCAGCGTGCCTCGAAAGCGCAGGCCTCGGGTAGGTCGATGAGCGACGGGGGAGTGCCGGCGATGGGGACCAGCGGCCTGGTCGAGGGGCGGTCCACCCGGGGCGTACTGCCCAAGAGTCCGATGGTGTAGGGCATCCGAGGGGCGGCGAACAGTTCGTGGACCTCCGCGCGTTCGACCGGGCGTCCGGCGTACATCACCATCACCTCGTCGGCGGTGTCGGCGACGACACCCATGTCGTGGGTGATGAGCACCGTCGCGGCACCGGTCTCACGTTGTGCGACCCGCAGGACGTCGAGCACCTGCGCCTGCACTGTGACGTCGAGGGCGGTCGTCGGTTCGTCGGCGATCAGGACCCGTGGTCTGTTCGCGATGGCGATGGCGATGACCGCACGCTGGCGCATGCCGCCGGAGAACTCGTGGGGGAAGCTGTCGACGCGTTTGGCGGGGTCAGGGATGCCCACCAGGTCCAGGAGTTCGACGGCCTGCGCCCGGGCCGTCCTCCGGGGGACGTGCTGGTGTTGGCGGATCGCCTCGACGATCTGGTCGCCGACGGTGAACACCGGTGTCAGGGCGGTGAGCGGGTCCTGGAAGACCATGCCGATGCCGCATCCGCGGACCTTGCACATGTCCTTGTCGGTCTTGCCGATGAGTTCCTCCCCCTCGTAGGTCACGGACCCGGTGACCCTGGCGTGCCCGGGCAGCAGGCCCATGATCGCCAGAGAGGTGACCGACTTCCCGGACCCGGACTCGCCCACGATGGCCAGGGTGCGTCCGGGGTGCAGGTCGAGGTCCACCCCGCGCACGGCGCGGACCACACCTGCCTCGGAGGGGAAGGAGACGGTCAGGTCGCGAACGCGGAGTACGGGCTCGTCACCCGGTGCGTCGGTGGTGTTGGTGGTCATGCGTGTCCTCCTGCGGCGGAGTTGGGGTCGAGGGCGTCGCGAAGGCCGTCGGAGATGAAGGCGATGGACACCGTGAGCAGGGTCAGCGTCGCGGCGGGGAACCAGAACTGCCACGGTGCGGCAGTCAGTGAGCCGGCGCCGGTCTGCAGCAACGTGCCCAGGGAGACGTCGGGCAGTTTCACACCCAGCCCGAGGAAGGAGAGCCCGGTCTCGCTGGCGATCGTGGCCACCACCCCGAGCGTGAACTGGATGACCAGCAGAGAGCCGATGTTGGGGATCAGGTGCCGGACCACGATCCGAGGACGGCTGACCCCCATGTAGTGCGCGGCACGGACGTAGTCGTTCTCGCGGACGGACAGTGCCATCGACCAGATGACTCGGGCACTCATCATCCAGCCGAAGAGGATCAGCACGAGTGTGAGGACCTTCCAGTCGCCGCCGGAGTCGCCGACGATCAATGCGATGAACAGGAATGTCGGCACCGCCAGGAGCAGGTGGATCAGCTCGATGAGGATGCGTTCGGCCCGTCCTCCGTAGAGCGCCGCGCCCGTGCCGACGAGCGCGGCGATGACGGTGGTACCGGTGGCGACCAGGAGCGCGATCGTCAGGGAACGGCCGAGTCCGTGCACCGTCTGCGCGAACAGGTCGTTGCCGGCGTCGGTGGTGCCGAACCAGTGTTCAGGGGAGGGTCCGGTGGACAGGTTCATGAAGTCAGGGTCGTCGTAGTCCCAGGGCGTCAGCAGCGGGGCCAGCAGGGTGGTCAGGATCAGCAGGCCGAGTATGGCCACCCCGATGAGCGCCAGCCGGTTCCGGGCGAACCGGCGCAGGTAGAGCCGGAGTTTTCCGGTTCGCTGCGGTTCGGGAGTTCTGGTGTCCTCGTCGACGACGAGGCGAAGGTGCGGGGTGGCCATGTCAGTTCACTCTCACTCGGGGGTCGAGGGCGACGATGAGGATGTCGGAGAGCACGGCGCCGACCGCGGTCACGACCGCGCCGAAGGCTGCGACAGCGACCGCCCCGTTGACGTCGTTGTTGCTGATGGTGTCCACGGTGTACTGGCCCATGCCGTTCCAGCCGAAGATCTTCTCGGTCATCACCGCGCCCACGAACACCCCGGGGATGGAGAAGGCCACACTCGTGGCCACGGGAATCAGGGACGTGCGCAGGGCGTGCTTCCGGATCGCGGTCGACCGGGGCAGCCCCTTCGCACGTGCGGTACGGACGTAGTCGGCACTGAGGTTGTCCAGCAGCAGGCTGCGCTGGAGCATGTGGTAGCCGGCGTAGGTGATGATCACCAGGGACAGTGTGGGTAGTGCGAGATGCTGGAAGACGTCGACGACGGTGGGCAGGAGTCCGCTGACATCCGGGGAACGGGCGCCGGTGACGTAGAAGACCCGGGTACCGAGCAACTCGTTGACACCACGGCCCAGGGCCACGACCGCGACGGAGACCACGACGATATGGAGATTGATCGTCACGATCGATATTCCCTGCCAGACCCGGTCTCCGGTCCGGTACTGCCGGGACGCGGTGTAGAGCCCGATGCCCACTCCGATGATGACCGACAGGACGGTGGCTCCGATCATCAGCTGTGCCGACGTCCACATCCGGTAACCGACCTGATCGTTGACGCTGTCGCCCAGCGGGGACGTTCCCCAGTCCCAGTGAAGGACGATGCCGGAGATCCAAGCCCACCACCTTTCCGGCATCGGCTGGGTGGGACTGAGGTCGAGCGGCACGAGAATGTCCTCGATCTGTCCGTCGCTCAATGGTGGGCGCCGTCCCATGAAATTCGAGCGTGGGTCGAGAAAGACGGCGGCGAGGAACCATGCGAGGTTCGTCGCGATGACGATCACGGCGAGCCACCTGGCGGCACTCCTCAGGATGTATCTGGTCATAGGCCTTCGGTGGGTTCTTTCCGTACGGTCCGGTGCGGAGGGGAGCTGAGTTCTCGTACGTCGGTCAGACGTCTGTGGTTTCCTTTCCTATTTTCTTGGGAAGGGATCTCCGGTCGGTTCCGTGATGATTAACTTCGAGTTTCCGATTTCAATGTGTTTTTATACGGGACGAAGTACTCTCATTTATTTGCGGAACGAAAATGGCAGGGAGGGGTGACCCGTGTGGTCCGGGGGAGCGGTCCGGTGCGACGAGCTGGGGCATAAGCGGAAGAGGGGGGCACCCGGTGGTGATAGTTATGGGTTGATCGACTAGCCTTACCTAACTGAACATCGATGTGTTTCTAGACGTTTCCAGGAAAGTGCAGACCCGTGAACCCTCTGTCGCCCGTTCTCCCACCCCTGCGCAGCTCAGGGCGGTCGCTGCGCATCGCCTCCTCCGCCTCTCTCGTGGCCGTTGTCGCGGCGCTTCCGCTCGCCGTGGCGGCCCCGTCGGCACTCACGCCGGCGGCTGCGGCGCAGACCTCTGTAGCTCAGGAGGGGACCCAGGGTGACTCGCAGCCTGCGGCGGTGTCCCAGGGCTCGTTCTCCTGGGGGATCAAGCAGTCCTTCCGCAACTACCTCACCGGGCCGATCGCCGGCGGGCACTGGACGCTGGACGGTGTAGGTTTCTCCGGGACGTCCAACGGTGAGGACGGCAGTTTCGACTTCACCGTCGACCCGTCCTCGGCCGCCGTACAAGGTGATGACGCCGACCTGCCGCTGCAGGGCTCGGTGAGCCTGGTCGGCCACGGCGGGCTGATCAACGTGACCCTGTCCAACCTGGTCCTGCAGGTCCGCGGCGGACAGGCCCAGCTCATCGCCGACGGCCGCTACCTTGCTGCGGAGGCCGACGCGGTGGTCAGCATGGCCGGCGGCCCGCCGGCGTTCACCGCGTCGCCGGTGGCGACCTTCGCGCTGGACGAGACGTTGAGCCAGGCCAGCGGCGTCGAGGGCACCGCCACGCTGGCCGGCGACAGCTGGATCCACGAGAACCTCAACCAGGCGTTGCTCGGCAACTACGGGGAGGGCAAGAACGACGGCGACCGGTTCTCGCTGAACCTGTCCACCGTGCCCGCCGCGGGGACCAACACCGTCGGCGACTCGGTGACCGTGGCGCGCTCCGCGGGGCAGCCCGAGACCGCCGCGGCAGCCGCTACGGAGGCAGCTACAGCGACGGCCCCCGCCGCCCAGACCCAGGCCCAAGCACAGTCACAGACCCAGCCGTCCGGCGACACCGCCACGTGCGGTCAGGTCACCTCGGCATCGGCCGGGTGGGGTATCAAGCAGTCCTTCCGCAGTTACCTCAACGGCCCCATCGCGATGGGCGGCTGGGACCTCGACGGCGTCGGATTCTCCGGCGAGCCCCGCGGCACCGGCCAGTTCGACTTCACCGGTGATCCTGCATCGGCACAGCTCTCCGGGCAGGACGCCGACATCCCGTTGGCCGGCTCGATCCACATGAACGGCCACTTCGGCGCGCTCGACATCACGCTGTCGAATATGTCCGTCAAGGTCCGTGGCACCCGCGCCCAGTTCATCGCGGACTACCGCTCCAGCACGGTCAGCAGCTTCTCGCCGGGCGCGGCGGTCACCGGTGCGGACACCGGCAGCCAGGTCGCCATCGCCGAGTTCACCCTCGACCAGCCGATCGCCGCCACCGGTGCGGGGACCGTCAACCTGACGGGGCCCGGCTACATCACCGCCGAGGGCAACACCGCCTTCGGCGGCAACTACGGGGAGGGCAACAACGAGGCCGACCCGCTGAACGTCACCCTGCAGACCGACGGCTCCGACTGCGCCACCACCGGCCTCGGCGAGCTCGCCGCGGCGTCCCCGGCCACCGGCGGTACAGGTACCGGCACGGGCATGGGTGCCGCAGCGTCCGGCTCGGGCACCCCGGACCTGGCGCTCACCGCCGGTGCGGCGAGCACGGCAGGTGCCGCGGGCTCGGCGGACACCACCTGCGACGCGAAGGACGACACGGCGAACCGCGTCGTGGACGCCCGCATGGGCTGGGGTGTGCGCGAGTCCTTCCGCAGCTACATCAGCGGCAGCATCGCCAACGGTGGGTGGACCACCGGTGGCGAGACCGTCTACAGCGACGGCGCCTTCGTCTTCTCCGGTAACGAGGGCACCGTCTCCGTCGAGGACGACCAGGTCAACGACGGTGTGCTGTCCTTCGCCGGGTCGGTGAACTTCACCGGACACGACGGGGTGCTGGACACCACCGTGGCCAACCCGGAGATCCGCCTGTCCGGCTCCACCGGCACGTTGGTGGCCGACGTCACCTCCAACGACACCGACGGAAACCCGCACGACTACGGCCGGATCGAGGTCGGTTCGCTGGCGGTGTCGCAGGCCGGGGTCAGCGAGGGCATCCTCGACGGTAATGCGTCGGTGACGCTCACACAGGACGGTTCCTCGGCGATGGGCTCGTTCTACGAGGCGGGTTCGCAGATGGATCCGCTGACCTTCCGCGCCGCGCTGGCCGACGGCTGCGACGGCGACGCCGACGGCCTCGGCGACATGCCCGAGGACGAGGACGGTGTACCGGAGGGTGCGCAGGCCGACGACGGGGACGATGACGATCAGAACGCGCTCGTGTCCTTCGTCACGACCCCGTCCTCGGCGATCCCCAGCGCGATCGCGTTGATCGCGGTGGCCGTCGCCGCCTGGTTCGGTGTGCGGCTGCGTCGCTCCGGTGAGTGACTGTCGGATGTCCACGGTGGCGGACTAGACTCGTGGACGTGTCTGAGCCAGTGACCGACCCGTCCTCTGCGCCCGCTTCGCCACCCGACGGAGGGGCGGACGTTCCGACGGCCGGTGGCCGCCGACGTCGCACCGGGTGGCGCTCCTTCCTGACCCCGGGGTGGGTGATCACCGCCGTGGTGGCGGTGGCCTTCGCCTACGTGGCCTTCACCGTCCTGGCTCCCTGGCAGCTGGGCAAGAACCGCGACACCAACGAGTTCAACGACCGGCTCAGTGCCGGCCTGGAACAGGACCCGGTGCCGGCGGCGGACGTGCTGCCCGCCGACGGGTCGAGTGCGGGGGAGGAGAGCGAGTGGACCCGCGTGGAGATGCAGGGGCGCTTCCTCGTCGACGACGAGGTGCTGCTGCGTAACCGGCCGGTCGACGGGCGCCCCGCCTACCACGCGCTGACCCCGTTCCGGATGGACGACGGGATGACGGTGCTGGTCAACCGCGGCTGGGACCGCCCGGTCGACGGCTCTGCCGCGCCGGACGTCCCGGCGGCCACCTCCACGCCGGTCACGGTGACCGGGTACGTGCGCATGTCGGAGGCCGTGCCGGGCACTGACCCGATGGCCGCCGACGGCCGCCTGCAGGTCTACGGCATGAGCACCGCGATGGTCGGGGACACCGTGGGTCTGGACCTGGCGGCCGACTACGTGCAGCTCGACGACGCCTCGGTGGCGACCGCCGACCCGTCGGGCACGATGTCGGCGCTGGACCTGCCGAACCTGGACTCCGGGCCCTACCTGTCCTACGGGCTGCAGTGGATCGCCTTCGGTGTGATGGTGCCGCTGGGTCTGGCCTACTTCGTGTGGGCGGAGATCCGGGAGCGGCGCCGTCGCCGCGCGGAGGTCGCCGCCGAGGTGGCAGCACAGGCAGGCGCCCAGACGGGCGCGCCGGAGGCTGCGGCATCGGCCGCACCGGCACCTGCGGCGCAGACGACGCCGGAGCGTCCTGCGTCGTCGAGCAGGGCGAGCAAGTTGGAGAACCGCTACGGGGGGAGCCGCACCCGTTTCTACGACAAGCGCAACGCCCGAGATCAGGAGCGCTTCTAGGGGTGGCGGGGAACCCGAGAATACTTTTTCGGTAGAACTTGTACGGTGTTCAAGTTAGGGTGTGTCCATGGACAACATCCTCACGACTGCACGTACCCGCGTCCTCGACGATGGCCGCGGGCTCGACTACGACGACCTCATCCGAATCCTCCAGCTCCCCGACGAGAGCATCCCCGACCTGCTCGCCCTGGCCCACGAGGTCCGGGTGAAGTGGTGCGGCGAAGAAGTGGAGATGGAGGGCATCGTCAGCCTGAAGACCGGCGGCTGCCCCGAGGACTGCCACTTCTGCTCCCAGTCCGGCCTCTTCGACTCCCCGGTGCGTTCCACCCGGCTCGACATCGCCGAACTCATCGAGCAGGCACGGCAGACCGCCAAGACCGGCGCCACCGAATTCTGCATCGTCGCCGCCGTGCGTGGCCCCGACGAGAACCTCATGAGCCAGCTGGAGGTCGCCGTCGAGGAGATCTACGCCAACGTCGACGGCATCGACGTCTCGGTGTCGGTGGGCATGCTGACGCAGAAGGACGTCGACCGGCTCAAGGCGGTCGGGGTGCACCGCTACAACCACAACCTGGAGACCGCCCGCAGCTACTTCCCGAAGGTGGTGACCACGCACACCTGGGAGGAACGGCGGGCGACGATGGACCTGATCAAGGACGCCGGCATCGAGGTGTGCTGCGGCGGCATCGTCGGCATGGGCGAGTCGATGGAGCAGCGCGCCGAGTTCGCCGTGCAGCTCGCCGAGCTCGACCCCGACGAGGTGCCGCTGAACTTCCTCGACCCGCGCCCCGGCACACCCTTCGCGGACATGCCGGTGATGGACGGTAAGGACGCACTGCGCGCCGTGGGCATGTTCCGCCTGGCGATGCCGGCGACCACCCTGCGTTTCGCCGGCGGACGCGAACTCACCCTCGGCGACCTGGGCGTGGAACAGGGCCTCACCGGCGGTATCAACGGCGTAATCGTCGGCAACTACCTCACCACCCTCGGCCGCCCGGCCGAGGAGGACATGGACATGGTGGGCCGCATGAACCTGCCGATCAAGGTGCTGAGCCGCAGTGTCTAGTGCAGAATCCGGTACGGAATCAGGTGCAGGCTCGCGGACCCGTTCGCGGCGTCGACGCGGCACCGGCCCCTTCGACCCCTACACCGGCGCGGACCTGGGGGAGGGGGAGTCGCTGGAGTACTCACCCTCGCAGAAGGCCGGTCTGGACGTCCCCCGGTACTGCGTGACCTGCGGGCGGCGCACCGTCGCCCAGGTCACCCCGCACGGGTGGACGGCCACCTGCTCGCGCCACGGCACGACCGACTCCGTGGACTTCGAGCTACGCTGAACTGCGCTCGACTGCGCTGATCCCCCTCAGCCGCGGGCGTCGACCTGGGCACGCGCCCAGTCGACGACGCCGGGGATGGCCTCGGCGAGCTGGCGGGAGACCTCGGCGAAACCGTCACGGTCGCCGTAGTAGGGGTCCTCGACCTCCTTGTCACCGGCCGGTCCGAAGCTGCGGAACAGGGCGATACGGTCCTCGTCGACTCCCCGCTTGACCAGTGCCTTGCGGTGGGCGGCGGTCATGACCAGGAACAGGTCGGCGTCGCGGTGCTCGGGACCGAACTGGGCGGCGCGGTGACCGGAACCGTTGTAGCCGTCCTGCTTCAGCCGGGCGACGGCCCGCGGGTCGGCGGCCTCGCCGACGTGCCAGCCGTCGGTGCCGCAGGAGTTCAGCCGCACGTCGTCGTCCAGCCCGGCCTCCTCGAGTGCGCTGCGCACCATGATCTCACCCATCGGGGAGCGGCAGATGTTGCCGGTGCACACCACGCAGATGTGCGGCCGGTCGTCGGACCACTCGTCGACGAGGCGGCGCAGCTCGGAGGCGTCGGCCACCGAGTAGTCGGCCTTGCGGTGCTCGTCGCGGACACCGTAGCCCCAGTCGACCAGCACGCTGCGCACACCGTAGGCGCGCGCACCCTCCACGTCGTGGATGCGGTCGCCGATCATCAGCAGACCGCGGCGGTGGGCCGGGCCCCCCTCGGCGACGGGCGTGATCGGCCCGCCGGGGGCGCCGAGCTGCTCCAGGGCGTAGGCGACCACCGCGTCCTTGGCCCGCCGGCTGCCGTCGTCGGAGGCGGTGGCGATGACGTCGAAGTAGTCGTAGAGGTCGAAGTGCTTGAGCAGCCGCGTCGCCGAGCTCAACGACTTCGAGGTGGCCGTCGCCAGCGTGTAGCCCTGCGACTTCCACAGACGCAGCAGTTCGGCCACCCCGTCGAAGGGACGGGCCTCCAGCCAGCCGCCACCGTCGTAGTGCTCGCGGTAGCTGGCCACCGTCGCGTCGAGCTGCTCGCCCTCGAGTCCGAGGCCGCGCAGGCTGTCGACCATCGGGGGACCCGCGATCAGCTGCAGCAGATCCTCGCCGGGGGCGGGGACGTCGTTGTCCTCCAGGGCGCGCAGGAAGCTCGAGCGGATACCCGGATAGGAGTCGACGAGGGTCCCGTCGACGTCGACAAGTAGGGTCCTGTTCCTGGTGCCTGATGGCTCATGTGCGTCCGTCACGCAACCCAGGGTGCCAGAATCCCGGCGGCCCGGCCACGGCAGGGTCGCCAAAGTGCCGTGAGGGACAGGCAACTCGGGCGGTATCGTGGGCGGGGTGAACGGGACACAGAGTGAACAGAACCCAGCAGACACGACCGGCCCTGCCGACACCACGACAGCGACGGTGGCCTCGGTGGTGTCGGTGATCGAGGACGCCTACCCGCCGCAGCTCGCCGAGTCGTGGGACGCCTGCGGCCTGGTCTGCGGCGACCCGGCGGCCCCGGTGCACTCGGTCATGGTGGCCCTGGACTGCACCGACGAGGTGGTCGAGCAGGCTGTCACCGGTGGCGCCGACCTGCTGCTGGTGCACCACCCGCTGCTGATGCGCGGGGCGACCGGGGTGCCGGCCGATCACCCGAAGGGCAGGATCGTGCACCGGCTCATCCGCGCCGGGGTGGCCCTGTACTCCGCGCACACCAGCGCCGACTCGGCACGCCCCGGGGTCAACGACCGCCTCGCCGAGATCCTGGGCGTCAGCGCGGGAGCACCGTTGGCACCGTCGTCGGCCTCGGCGACGGCGGCGGTGCGCGCCGCCCGCGGCGAGACCATCGCTCCGGTGCTCGACAGCTGGGGCTTCACGGTGCCCGTGCAGCACGCGGAGGTCGTGAAGGAGGCGGTGTTCGCCTCAGGTGGTGGCACCGTAAGCGGTTACACGTGCTGCTCCCACGAGTTCGCGGTGACCGGGCAGTTCCTCCCCGGGGCGTCCGCCGACCCGCACACCGGCACACCCGGGCACCTGGAGCACGTCGAGGAGCTGCGCGTGGAGTTCGTCGCCGCCCGGTCGCGCCGCGCGGCGGTGCTGGGGGCCCTGCTGGCCGCGCACCCCTACGAGGAGCCGGCCTACGACGTCACCGAGCTCGCCGGGGTGCCCGCCGACCCGGCGACCGCCTTCGGCATCGGACGCGTCGGCGAGCTCGACACGGCGATGACGCTGCGCGAGTTCACCGAGCGGGTGGCGCAGCGTCTGCCCGCCACCGCCTGGGGCGTGCGCGCCGCCGGCGACCCGGACGCCGTGATCCGTCGTGTCGCCGTGTCCTCCGGGGCGGGCGACAGTTTCCTGGGTACGGTGGCGGGACTGGACGTCGACTGCTTCGTCACCTCCGACCTGCGCCACCACCCGGTGGACGAGCACCTGCGCGCCGGTGGCTGCACGGTCATCGACACCGCCCACTGGGCCAGCGAGTTCCCCTGGTGCGAGCAGGCCGCCGAGATCATCGCCGCCGCCGACCCGCGGGTCGACACGGCCGTGGTCGACGTCCGCACCGACCCGTGGACCCTCCACGCCCCGTCACCTTGTTCCGGAGGACAGCACCGTGCCTGACGCACCCGACGCACCGACCAGTTTCCGCCCCTCGTCCCCCTCGTCGCGACGCCCCGCCCACGTGGTCCTGTGGGACCTGGTCAACGTCGACGGCCGACGCAGCGCGCTCGCCGGCGAGGCCGGTGCGTCCGGTGCCTCCGGCGCAGAGGCGACGTCCGAGGAGATCGCCCGCCTGGAGAAGGACGTCGTCGCCGCGCGTCAGGCGAAGGCCGCCGCCGGGCGCGAGACACAGGACGCGACGCTGCGGTTGCAGCGCATGCAGCAGGACGCCGCGAAGTTGCGCGCCCGTCGCCGCGACGACGTCAACGCCCTGGGCGCGGCCGTCGACACCGAGGCGCGCCGGGACCTCAAGCACGACCTCGCCGTCGCCGAACGCCGCCTCGCTGAGGTGGAGGAGGCCATCGCCGCCGAAGGCACGTCCTCGCCGGGAGTGGACGCCGCGGGTGGCAACGACACAGAAGCTGCGCTCGACGCCGCCCTCGCCGCCCTGGAGGCAGCCCGCGAGGCCCACGCCTCCCGGCACCGCGAGATAACCGGGCAGCTGGAGTCGCTTCAGGAGCACTCCGACTCCCTGCGCGCCGAACTGGAGTCCGGCTCGCCGCAGCTGCTGCGCCGCTACGAACGAGGCGAGCGCGAGAACGGCGTCGGCGCGGCCGCCCTGGCCGGGTCGTCCTGCCGTGGCTGCTTCATGACCCTGGACCGGGCGTCGCTGGCGGAGATCCTCGCCGCGCCGAAGGACGACCCGGCGTCCTGCCCCGAGTGCGGGGTGATGCTCCTGCCGCAGGCCAGCGCCTACGAGGCAGAGGGCGACAGGGGCGCCACCTCGTGAGTGGCGCGCCGGGGTGGATGGGTGAGCGCGGCGCGCCGGTGCGGGTGCTGCTGCTGCGCCACGGGCAGACGGAAATGTCGGCGGCCGGGGTGTTCTCCGGACGCAGCGACCCGGACCTCACCGACCTCGGCGTCGAGCAGGCGCGGCGGGCGGCGTCCTTCCTGGCAGCACGTCAGGACGCCGGCCAGGGGATCGACCGGATCATCTCCTCACCGCTGGCCAGGACCAGGCAGACCGCCGCCGCGGCGGCGGACAGGCTGGGCCTGGAGGTGGAGGTCGACGACAACCTCATCGAGACCGACTTCGGCGAGTGGGAGGGCCTGACCTTCGACGAGGTGCACCGGCGCTGGCCGGACGAGCACGCCGCGTGGGTCGGCGACACCACCGTGCCCACCGTCGGCGGGGAGAGCATGGCCGCCGTGGAGCGGCGGTGCGGCGACCTGGTCCAGGGGCTGGCGGGAGCGCCGGAGCAGGGCCTGACGGGTGCCCGCACCGTCCTGCTGGTCAGCCACGTGTCGCCGATCAAGGCGATCCTGCGCCGGGCACTGCAGGTGCCGGCCACGATGTACTCCACCCTGCACCTGGACCTGGCGGGGCTGTCGAACGTGGAGTTCTACCCCGACCATTCGGTGGTCCGCGGGGTCAACGACACCCACCACCTGCTTTAACCGGCACTGACCGGCACTGAATGGGGAGGCGCCGGCAGGTGCTAGAGTTATCCGGGTCGAGAGGGCCGGGTGATCGCGGCGCCGGGGACCGCGTCCGCACGTGTGCGGGCGTGGGCCCGGTGTCGAGGAAAGTCCGGACTCCTCAGAGCACGGTGGTTGTTAACGGCAACCCGGGGTGACCCGCGGGCTAGTGCCACAGAAAACAGACCGCCTCGACCGTCCCCGGCCAGTTCCGGGGTCGGGCCGGGGTAAGGGTGAAACGGTGCGGTAAGAGCGCACCAGTGCGCCGGGTGACCGGCGTAGCTAGGTAAACCCCACCGGGAGCAAGGTCAAGTGGCCGCGACCGTTTTTTACGGTGCGGCCGTGCCCCGTCGACTGCTCGTCGGTGAAGGGGCAGGTAGACCGCTTGAGGCAGCCGGTGACGGCTGACCCAGATGGATGATCGCCGCCGCACATGCCCGGGCCCGCGTGCCCGGGGCGGGACAGAATCCGGCTCACAGGCCCTCTCGACGCAAAACTTCTTCTCGTGTTCACCGGCGCCCGGCCGCGATCGTTAGAATGATTCACCGTGAATGACGGCACCGCAGGACAGCGCGACGACACGGCACCGGACGCAGCGCAGGCCTCAGAGCAGGCCTCAGAGCAGGCCTCAGCGCAGGAGCGTAGGCGTCCGGCGTTGGCGCGCGTGCTGTTCCCGGGCGGTGAGGAGCCGGACCCGCGGTTCACCCTGGCCAATGAACGGACGTTCCTGGCGTGGATGCGTACCGCGCTGGCGTTCATCGCCGGTGGTGTGGCGCTGGAGGCGTTGCCCGTCGACGACCTGCCCGCTCACCTGCGTTCGGCCGGTGCGCTGGTGGCCATCGCCATCGGCATCCTGTTGGCGGGTGGGGCGGCGGTGCGATGGCTGCGCGTGGAGCGGGCGATGCGTGAGGACCGGCCGTTGCCGGCACCGGCGATCGTGCCGGCCCTGTCGGTGGGCGCGGTGCTCGCCGCGGTGGTGGTCACGGTCATGGTGTTCTCGTGAGCCTGCCGACGGACCCGGGGTTGCAGCCGGAGCGCACGAGCATGTCCTGGGGCAGGACCTCGTTGGCCTACCTGGTGGCCGCGGCGGTGATGCTGCGCTGGGCGCCGCACTACGGTGCGGTGGTCGTGGCGGTCTCCGGCGGGTTGATGCTGGTGGCGGGGGTGATCTACGCGACGCAGCGGCGTCGCTACGACCGCTACCGGCGCGCGGTGGCAGGTGCGCAGGACGCGGCGCCGGGGGTCTCGTCCGGCGCGGTGGTGGCACTGACGGCCGGCACGGTGGTGCTGGGGCTGGCGGGCATGGTGTTCGTGCTGGCCGACGCGCGTGGTGCGTTCGGTGGTTAGACGCGGTTAGACTCGAACGGTATGAGCGACAACGAGTGGTACTTCGACACCTCCAGTGGTGAGGTGACCCAGGGCAAGACCTCGGGCTGGGACAACCGCATGGGCCCGTACACCTCGAAGCAGGAGGCAGAGCAGGCCCTGGAGACGGCGCGGGCGCGCACGAAGGCGGCCGACGACTGGGACGAGGACGACTAGCGTCCGTCTGGCGTCCCGATGCTCACACAGCGTGCTCCAGCGTGAGCAGCGTGGTCTTGGCCTCCAGGCCGCCGAGGTAGCCGCCGAGACCCCCGTCGGAGCGAAGCACCCGGTGGCAGGGCACCACGACCGGCAGCGGGTTGGTCGCGCAGGCGGTACCCACGGCGCGGACCGCCTTCGGGTTGCCGACCAGTTCGGCGACCTCCTTGTAGGTCTGCGTGTGCCCGTAGCCGATGTGCGGCAGGTGGCGCTGCACCTGCTGCCGGAATCCCGAGGACATGGCGTAGTCCAGGGGCACGTCGAAGGCGTGCCTGCCGCCGGTGAAGTACTCGTCCAGCTCGGTGGCTACGGTGTCCAGGCGCCGCGGCGCTTCCAACACCCGCGGGCTGACCTTCGTCGCCAGGGACTCCAGCACCGTGTCGAAGCCCTCGCGTTCGAAGGCGACGCGCACCAGGCCCGTGGCGGTCGCGGCCACCAGCAACGTGCCCACCGGGGAGTCGACCGTGCGGTAGGCGACGTCCACCAGGTCGTGTTCGGCGGCCTTCGCCGCAAGGCTCGCGCGCAGCCCGTCCAACCCGTCCAACGTGGCAGGGTCGACGGGGAAGAGGTCGGAGAGTTCGTCGGTCATCGCGACCGTCCTTTCGTGTGCGCCTCGGCGCGGTAGGTCCTGCGCAGACTCCTGATGCCGTCGGACGCGGCGCGTCGCACCGCCTCCGGGGTCCCGCCGATGATCCCGGCGGTCTCGGTGTGCGGCAGTCCGCCGAGGTAGTGGTAGGCGATCGCGAGGCGCTGGCGCTCCGGGAGCGCCGTCACCGCGGCCCACACCCCGTGTCCGTCCTGGCCGGCGGAGTCCTCGGGATTGCCCAGTGCGGAAGCCTGTTCGGGCAGGTCGTCGCTGGGGACGGCGTGCCGGGCACGGGCCCGGGTGACGTCCACGGCCTTGCGGTGGGCGACGCGCACCAGCCACGCCTCCACGTTCGTGTCGTCGGCCAGCTCGGGCCAGGAGCGTAGTGCGGCCAGGAAGGACTCGGACCACGCGTCGTCGGCGTCCGGGCCGGGGCCGAGTACGGCGCGGCAGACCCGCAGCACGGTGGCTCCGTGCCGTCTCACGGCCTCATCGAATGGTTGCTGCATCGTCACACAGGGTAGACGCGCCGGCGACCGGGAACGTGAGGTCCGTTTCTAGAAGCAGTGCTCCTCGGCCGGGAAGGTGCCCTCGGCGACCTCGCGCTTGTAGGACGCCGCGGCGTTCGTGAGGTCCTCACCGACCTGCGCCCACTGCTTGGCGAACTTCGGCCGGTGGCCGTCGGCGGGGTGTGCGGCGATGTCGTGCCACACCAGCACCTGGGCGTCCGTCCCCGGGCCGGCGCCGATGCCGACGGTGGGGATGTCGACGGCCTCGGTCGCCCGCGCGGCGACGTCCGCCGGCACCATCTCCAGCACCACGAAGTCCGCGCCGGCCTCGGCCACGGCGCGCACGTCGTCGAGCAGCTGGTCCGCGGCGTCCCCACGGCCCTGGACCTTGAATCCCGACAGGGCGTTGACCGACTGCGGGGTGAAGCCGATGTGCGCGCACACCGGGATACCCGCGGCGACCAGCGCGCGGATCCGCGGGGCGATGCGCACCCCGCCTTCGATCTTGACCATCGCCGCGCCGGAACGCCGCATCATCTCCGCGGCCGAGCGCACCGCCTGCTCGTCGGAGGCCTCGTAGGTGCCGAACGGGAGGTCGGCGACGACCAGGGCGTTGCCCGCACCGCGCACCACGGCGGCGGCGATGTAGATCATCTCGTCGAGACTGATCTGCTGGGTCTGGGAGTAGCCGAACACCACGTTGGCGGCGGAGTCGCCGACCAGCAGGCACTCGATCCCGCCGGCGGACAACGCCCGCGCACTGGAGTAGTCGTAGGCCGTGAGCATGGCCCATTTCTCGCCCGAGTCCTTGCGCTTGCGCAGGTCGCCGATGCGGACCTGACGGGTGGGTGCGAGGTATCCGGTGGTCTCGTTCTTGTCAGCCATGTCACGATATTGTGCCACGTCAGGCAGGCAGGTGTTAACGATGTGTAACAACCCGTGCAACCGGCCGGAAAAAAGGGGCTGACCGCCGGGGCGGGCGTTACGATGGGGGCCATGAGTCGCCAACAGGAATACGTCCTCCGCACGCTCGAGGAACGGGACATCCGCTTCGTCCGTCTGTGGTTCACGGACATTCAGGGGTACCTGAAGTCCGTCGCCGTCGCTCCCGCGGAGCTCGAGGGCGCATTCGCCGAGGGCATCGGGTTCGACGGGTCCTCGATCGAGGGGTTCTCGCGTGTGGTCGAGTCCGACACGATCGCCAAGCCGGACCCGTCGACGTTCCAGATCCTGCCCCTGGACACTGCCGGCGGCGACAACCAGGTGCTCACCGCGCGCATGTTCTGCGACATCGCCATGCCGGACGGTGAGCCGAGCTGGGCGGACCCGCGTCAGGTGCTGCGCCGCCAGCTCAACCGCGCCGCGGACGAGGGCTTCTCCTGCTACGTGCACCCGGAGATAGAGTTCTTCCTGCTCAAGAACCAGGACGGTCCGGACGGGCGTCCGCGGCCCGCCGACACCGGCGGCTACTTCGACCAGGCCGTCACCGACGCCGCTCCGCTGTTCCGGCAGGACGCGATCTCCGCGTTGGAGTCGATGGGCATCTCCGTGGAGTTCTCCCACCACGAGGCCGGCCCCGGCCAACAGGAGATCGACCTGCGTTTCGCCGACGCCCTGTCGATGGCCGACAACGTGATGAGCTTCCGCTACATGGTCAAGCAGGTCGCCTCACGTAACGACGTGCGCGCCACGTTCATGCCGAAGCCCTTCCACGAGTACCCCGGTTCGGCGATGCACACGCACATGTCCCTGTTCGAGGGCGAGAACAACGCCTTCCACGACCCGGACGACCAGTTCTACCTCTCGGGCACGGCGAAGTCCTTCATCGCCGGCATCCTGGAGCACGCCCCGGAGATCTCCGCGGTGACCAACCAGTGGGTCAACTCCTACAAGCGTCTGACCAGTGGCGCGGAGGCCCCGACCGCGGCGACGTGGGGTGCGTCCAACCGGTCGGCGATGATCCGCGTGCCGATGTACACGGTGCACAAGCCGTCCTCGCGTCGCGTGGAGATCCGCACGCCGGACTCCGGCGCGAACCCGTACCTGACCTACGCCGTGCTGCTGGCCGCCGGGCTGAAGGGCATCCGGGAAGGCTACGAGCTGCACCCGCCGGTCGAGGAGGACGTGGCGGGCATGACCCGTCGCGAGCGCATGGCGATGGGCTACAAGGACCTGCCCACCGACCTGGACCTGGCCTTGCGCGAGATGGAGAAGTCCGAGCTCGTGGCGGACGCCCTGGGCGAGCACGTCTTCGAGTACTTCCTGCGCAACAAGTGGGAGGAGTGGAAGTCCTACCAGTCCCAGGTGACTCCGTGGGAGCTGGCGCACAACCTGGAGTTCTAGGGTCCGGCGGTCTGGAACCGCCG
>NZ_JBQSWV010000037.1:0-21563 GCF_052377495.1 Corynebacterium sp. AOP36-E1-14 | reverse complement strand
CGAAGGTCGCCCCGGGGATCCTGACCGACGCCGCCGCGCTCGCCGCCGACGAACCGGTGGCCGGCAAGGAGTCGCTGCCGGAGTGCCGGGGCGAGAACAAGGTCGTGAGCTGCTTCATCTGGCCGGAGACGGACATCCAGTCCCAGCGTTTCGTGCGCGCCCAGGATCCCACCGACGACAAGGAGGTCACCCTCGAGGCCGGTGGCACCGTGTACCAGGCGGACCTGCCGGAGCCGGACAACCTGCTGTCCGCCGAGATCGACCGCGTGACCCTGGACCGCGAGAGCGCCTACCCGGTCGACGAGCCCACCTCGTCGCTGAACATCACCGCGCCCGGGGTGGACGGCGGCAACGTCAACGAGGACGTCCCCCAGTTCACCCGCACCGGACTGCAGTTCCAGTTCCCCTTCAACACCGAGAAGAAGGCCTACCCCTACTTCGACCACCGGCTGATGGAGACCAACGACATCGACTTCGTCGACCAGGAGAAGATGGACGGCGAGACGGTCTACCGTTTCGAGCAGCAGATCGGCCCGTCGGAGATGTACCCGAACGTGGAGGCGATGCTCAAGGGCGACGGAGAGCTCAGCGCCGCGGACCAGCAGTCCCTCGGATCGCTGAAGCTGTCCTTCCCCGCCGCGAAGTGGGGCCTGACCCCCGACGAGGTCGACGGGTGGGACCCCGAGGACACCGAGAACACCGAGGGTTCAGAGGACGCTGCGGCGTCCAATGACGACGACGAGGACGCTGCTGAAGGCGAGGACGCCGACCTCGGCCCGGAGGTCGAGATGAGCCGCTACTACACCGTGGACCGCACCCTGCGCGTGCAGCCGGACACCGGTGTGATCGTGCACGGTGCCGAGGAGGTGTGGATGTACTACGCCCGCGACGACGCCGAGGCCGAGGAGATGGCCCAGCCGGAGAACCGCGAGCGTGAGCTGGCGAACCCGACCCGTACCGCCATGTACTACCCCGGCGAGTTCAACGACGAGACCCACGAGAACCAGATGAACCGCGCGAAGGACGGCCTGCGCTCGATGGACCTCATCGGCACCTACATCCCGTGGGGTGCGGGCATCATCGGCGTGATCCTGCTCGTCGTCGGGATCATCCTCGCCCGTTCGTCGGGCCGCCACCGCGGCTGACATTCCCGCCCCGGCACCACCGGGGCGACCGGGGTCGATAGGGGTCACCGGGCCCGGCCCCTAGAATCAGGACGATGACCACCCCGGCACCCACCCAGCCACCGCGTCCGGCGTCGCGCCGCGCACGGTGGCTGCTGCCGTTGTGGTGCGCGGTGCTGACGTGCGCGGTCCTCTGGCCCTTCCTGCTGACCCAGCTCAACCAGCTCAACCAGCTCGGTGCAGACGCCGCCGGCGCACCGTCGCTGGTGCTGCGCGACATGGTCGTACCCCACACCATGGTGCTGAACGACCTCGCCACCGGACGCGACGGCCTGCCGCGCGCCGTCCCCCAGGACACCGTCCTGGCCTGGTTGTCGCCGCTGATCCCCCCGCCGGTGACGGTCAGCGTGCTGATGCTCGCCGCCGGCTGGGTCGGTGCGCTGGGCGCCGCCGCCCTCGCCCGGCACGTCGGGGGCACCCGTGCGGCCGTGGCGATCGCCCCGGCGATGACCCTGTGGAGCCCCTTCGTCGCCGAGCGGCTGCTGCAGGGGCACTGGTCGGTGGTGGCCGCCGGTATGCTGCTGCCCACGGTCGCCCTCACCGCGATGCGTGGCACGCGTGGCTCACTGCCCGCCCTCGTGCTCCTCATGGCCGTGTGCGCACTCACCCCGACGGGGCTGGTGCTCGCGGCGGTGACGGCGCTGGTGGCGTCCGGCGGCCTGCGCCGCATGGCGGTGGTCGCCGGCACTGCGGTGGTGCTCGCCCTGCCGTGGGTCGTCCCGACCCTGCTCAACGCCGGGGCCTCGGCGGCACGGTCGGACGCCGCGGGTGCGGCGCTGTTCGCCGCGCGCGCCGAACCCGGGGTGGGGACGCTCGGGGCGCTGGCGGGGCTCGGCGGCATCTGGAACGCCGAGGCAGTCCCCGCCTCCCGCGAGGCCCTCGCCCCGCTGAGCACCGGCGCCGGGGTGGTCCTCGCCGTCGCCGCCTGCGTCGTCGCCGGTGTACTGGTCCGACGCCGCACGCTGCGCTGCGTCCCGCTGGTGTGCCTGGCAGGCCTCGCCGTGCTGCTGCCCGCGGTCGCGGCCACTCCCCCGGGCGTGGCGGTGCTCGGCTGGTTCGTCGAGAACCTCCCCGGTGCGGGCCTGGTGCGCGACACCCAGAAGTTCGTGGTCCTCGCCCTGCCCGGGGCGGTGGTGCTGCTGGCCTGCGGGCTGCGCCCGACTCGTCGGGGCACGTGGGCAGGCCTGGGAGTCCTGCTGCTGGTGTGGGCGGGCGTGCCCGCCCTGCCGCGCGACGTCGCCGACGTCGCCCCCGTGCAGCTGGACGCCGCCTACGCCGAGGCGTCCGACAAGGTCGCGCGCTGGCAAGAAGAGAACGGGGGGACAGCGCGGACGCTGCTGTGGCCGCCGGGCAGTTACCGCATGGTCGCGGGGCGTCCGGCGTTGGATCCGGCACTGAAGATGGTGCCCGGCGCGCCTGTCGACCCCGGGTACCTGATCGTGGACGGCCAACTCGTCGACGGGGACCCGGACACCGTGGCCACTCTCACCGAGTTGGCGTCCGGCGAGGACCGGCTCGCCGAGCGGGGCGTGGACCTGGTGCTGGTGCAGGACGGCGGGGATTCCGACGCCGCCGACGGGGCGGACGCTGTGCTGGGGCAGCACCGCGAGATCTGGGCGTCCGACGGGTGGCGGCTGTACGAGGTGACGGAGTAGCTACCTCAGCGGACCGCGGGTCACTCCAGCTCGATCTTGCGGTTCCAGGAGTAGTAGGTGCGCCACAGGCAGACCAGCATGAGGATCGCCATCGGCGGGACGAAGCCGAGCGGCATCGCGGAGTCGTAGGGACCGGAGACGCCCGGGGTGGTGTCGATCTCGTCGAGCAGGCTGTAGCTGCCCAGCGTCCAGCCCGACGCGTCGCCGCTGAGGCCCACCGGGATGGCGAAAAGTCCGATCAGGGCCACGACCTGGGCGACCATGCCCAGCAGGAAGAACACCAGCACCGGGCCGCCGGGGCCGAGGGTCTGCAGCCACCGCTCCTTGCCGACCGAGATCGAGAAGTAGTACTGCACCGGTGCGGAGAGCATGGCCAGGTAACCGGCCACGATCACCCCGATGATCAGCCAGGCCGGCACGCCGGAGTCGCCGAGGGCCGTCCAGAACTCGTCCAGCATCTCGCCGAGGCCGGTGATCTGCGGGTCACGAACGGAGAACCCGGTGTAGAGCACGCAGCCGAACAGGACAGTGACGACCAGACTGACGGTGCTCACCAGCGCCGCCCACAGCAGCTTCACCGTGAGGATCCGGCTGCCCTTCACCGGCAGCGTCTGGGTGAGGTAGGCGGTCGCGCCGTAGCTGGAACGCCAGTAGTCCACGGCCAGCACGATCTGCATCACCGGGGTGAAGACCATGACGAGCATCATGCCGACGGCCGCGGCCAGGGGTCCGAAGAGGGTCCAGTCCAGCCATGTCAGCACCGAGCAGAGCAGCACGCCGAGGGTGGCAAGGCCGGTGGTGACGCCGAGCAGCGAGCGGGTGCGCAGCCACTCGTAACGGAAGAGGGTCGAGGTGGGGGTTGTCGGGGTCGGGGTTGTCGGGGTTACAGTGCTCATCGGTACTCCTCCCGGAAGATGCCGTCCAGGCTGGTGCCGTGGTGTGCGCGCAGGTCGTCGGCACTGCCCTGGAGCAGCACATGTCCGTAGCGCATCATCACCACCGCGTCGAGCATCGGCTCGAGGTCGTGGACGAGGTGTGTGGAGATCAGCAGCAGCGAGTCCGGCGAGAGGTTCGCCATGATGCTCCTGAGGATCGAGTCGCGGGCGGAGGGGTCCACCCCGGAGATCGGTTCGTCGAGCAGGTAGACCGGAACCCGGCGCGACATGGCGATCGCGACCTGCACCTCCTCCCGCATGCCCTTCGAGAGCTGTTTGATGCGCAGTTCCTCGTCGATGCCGAAGTCGGCGATCATCGCGCGGGCCTTGTCGGTGTCGAAGTCGGCGAAGTAGTCCGACCACATCCGCAGGCAGAAGCTGACCCTGTGGGACGGGGAGAGGAAGCCGGCGTCCGGCAGGAAGGAGACCAGCGCCTTCGACTCCGGTCCGGGTGCGTGGCCGGCCACGGCGACGTCCCCGTCGTAGCCGGCGAGCACGCCGGCCAGGGTCTTGAGCAGGGTGGTCTTGCCGCAGCCGTTCTCGCCGAGCAGGCCCACGATCTGCCCCGGGTTCAGGTCCAGGTCCACGCCGGTGAGCGCGACCCGCTTGCCGTAGGTCTTGCCGAGCCCACGGGTTCGGACGAGTGGTTGGTTAATTGTGTCGTTCACGGTCACTCCTCGTGTCCTGTCCACCTCGTGGTGACGAGGTGTGTCGCTTGGTCCCGGTCCAGTCCGAGGCCGCGGACGCGTCGGACGAAGTCGTCGACGGCGCCGTCGGCGAGCGCCTGGCGCTCGTCGTCGATGCGTCCTGCGTCGTCGGTGACGAAACGTCCTGCGGTGCGCTCGGTGCGGCACAGCCCGGTGCGTTCGAGTTCGGCCAGCGAGCGCTGGACGGTGTTGGGGTTGACCCCGAGTTCGGCCGCCAGCTCGCGGACGCCGGGGAGACGTTCCCCCGGGGTCCATGCGCCGGTGACGATGCGCCGCGAGAACTCCTGGAGCAGCTGGTTCCAGATCGGGGACGAGTTGTCGAACTCCACGGCCACCTCCTCACGTGTCCCACAGGCGACACTCCATTGTCCGCCTGTATTAGGTATCTAGTACAGTGACACGGTGAAGCGTTTTTGTCAACGGTCCCCCGTGCCGGAGTTTGGGGCCACGAACTCCGGAAAACGTGCTTTCGCACTCTGTGACCTGCCGCTAAAGTCACTGCCCGACGCGCGGCGCACCGCCGGCGTCACCCTGTGTGAAGGGGAGTAGTTCCCGGTCGCCCGCGACCGGAGGTGTGTCGACACACCGGCCGTCCCGCTCGGCCCGGCGCACCACCTGTGCAGCAGCCGTTGACAGGCGAACGAGACCTTCGGCCCAGCCCCGTGCCCGAACCACCGGAACCGCCGAAGAAGAGGTCCCTCCCCCATGACAACCACCCAGCTCCTGCTCATCGCCCTGGGCGTCTCCGCCGACGCCTTCGCCGTATCCGTCGTCCAGGGCACCACCATCCGCGAACACGTGATGCGCCGCATCCTGCTGCTCTCCGTGGTCTTCGGTGTCTTCCAGGCGGTCATGCCGCTGATCGGCTGGGCGGTGGGGTCCTCGGTCGCCGGGTTCGTCGAGAGCATCGACCACTGGATCGCCTTCGCCATGCTCGCCGGCATCGGCACGAAGATGATCGTCGACACCGTCCGCGAGGGACGCGGGGACGGCAGCGGTGGTGGTGAGGGCACCGCGCCCGCCACGTCCTTCACCGTGCGCGCCGTGCTCACCCTCGGCGTCGCGACCAGCATCGACGCCCTCGCCGTGGGCATCGGCTTCGCGCTGGTGCCGATCAACATCCTGGTCGCCGTGGGCCTGATCGGGGCGACGACGTTCCTGGCGTCCCTCGCCGGCGGCTGGCTCGGCCACCACGGCGGACGCCGACTGGGACGTCCGGCGACGTTCATCGGCGGGCTCGTGCTCATCGGGATCGGCGCGTCGATCCTCGTCGAGCACCTCACCGCCTGAGAGGCCGCCTGCCTCACCCCATGTCATCTGACTCATGCCCCAGGTCGAAGAATGGCCATTTTCCGGCCTGGGGCATGACTCAGCTGACGAGTTCCCCGAGCAACTCCTCCCAGCGGGCACCCGTGCGCCCCCAGGAGAACGTCCCGGCGCGGAGCCGCGCATTCTCCCCCAGCTCGGCGAGCAGGGCGGGGTCGTCGAGCAGGTGCCCGAGGGTGTTTATCAGCCCACCTTCCGAGTCCACGAGCACGCCCGTCGCCCGCGGGCCGTCCGCGACCACACTGTCGCGCAGCCCGGCAGACGTGCTGTACCCCAGTGTGGGCACGCCGTGCAGGCCCGCCTCGATGACCGCCAGTCCCCAGCCCTCCTTGCGGCTCGGCAGGATGTGCAGAGCCGCCCGCGCCAGGATCCGGTGCTTGGCCTCCTCGGAGACGTGCCCGTGGAACACCACGAGCCCGGAGACCCCCAGGTCGTCGGCGTGACGCCGCAACTTCTCCGACCACCACCCGTCGCCGATGACGTCCAGGACGGTGTCCGGGTGGGCGGGCAGGACGGCGGCCAGGGCGTCCAACGCATGCTCGAGCTGCTTGTGCGGCACCAGCCGCGACAGGGTGACCAGGTGGATCGGTTCGTCCGGCGCGCGGCCCTGGGCGCTCCTGTCGAGGTCCCCGAGGTCCGGCGGGACGTCCACCCCGTTGCGGATCACCCGGATGCGCGCGCGGTCCACGCCCAGCTCCACGAGCTCCTCCGCGCTCGGCTCCGACACCGTCACATACGGTGACCTGCGGTGCAGCCAGGGCGAGAGTCGCGACTCGATGAACCAGCCCACCCGGGAGAGCACGGGGCCGGCGACGGGCCACTGCTCGCGGTGGCAGTGGTGGGTGAGCAGCACTGTGGGCACGTCCTTGCCCACCAGGGCGCGGGCGAGGAAGGGCACACCGTTCTGGGTGTCGACGACAATGTCCGGGCGGTCCGGGCGGTCTGAGTGGTTCGTACCCCACGGCAGCCGGGCACGCAGCATGTACCACCAGGCCCGCGGGTACACGGTGAAACTCCCACCACCGCGCAGGTAGGTCACCCCGTTGCGCCGCTCACGCGCGGCGGAGCCCGGGTAGCGGGCCGTGCGGAACGTGACCTCGTGCCCCCGGCCCACGAGATACTCGGCGACGTGCTCGAGGTAGACCTCGCTGCCACCGCCCTCGGGGTGGCGGGAGTCGCGCCAGCACAGCAACAGAACCTTCATGACCGTTCTCACGATACAGGCCGCGCGGCGCCCACCACCGTCTGCTGCGGCCCTCGGCGCCCACCTTGAGCCCTCAGGTCGCTCCGAGGCCCCGTCAGCGACCTGTACCCTCAAGGTCACGATGCCGAAGCCCCCCGATCACGCCGTACCTCCCACGCTGCGCCCGTTGCGTCGCCACGCCACGCTGCGCCGGTCCCTCGGCCTGCTCGGCGACTTCCGCTTCGAGCAGAGCGACCCGGACCGTTTCTACGGGCGCCTCGCCGAGGACACCGTCCGGCTGATCGGTGACCTGCAGGACGGCGCGACCGGAGAGTCGCTCGCCGGGTGCCGCATCCTCGACGTCGGCGGCGGGCCGGGCTACTTCGGACGCGCCTTCGCCGCGGCCGGCGTGGCGTCCGGCGACTACGTGACCTGTGAGCCGGACGTCGGGGAGATGGCAGCGGCGGGCATCCGGCTGCGGTCCTCGGTGCGTGGTTCGGGCATGGACCTGCCGTTCGCCGACGACGTCTTCGACGTCACCTACTCCTCCAACGTCGCCGAACACGTGTCCGAGCCGTGGCGCATGGCGGACGAGATGCTGCGCGTCACCCGGCCGGGCGGGCTGATGATCTTCTCCTACACCTGCTGGCTGGGGCCGTTCGGCGGCCACGAGACGGGCCTGTGGGAGCACTACGTGGGCGGGGAGTTCGCGGCCGGACGCTACGAGCGTCGCCACGGTCACCCGCCGAAGAACCGCTGGGGCGAGAGCCTGTTCGACGTGTCGTGCGCCGACGGGCTGCGCTACGCCGCGCGGGCGCAGGACGCCGAACTCCTCGCCGCGTTTCCCCGCTACCACCCGTGGTGGGCGTGGTGGATGGTGCGCGTCCCCTGGTTGCGCGAGGTGGCGGTGTCGAACCTGGTACTGGTGATGCGGCGGCGGTGAGGCCGAACCCCGTCCCCTCACGCCACCTCACGCCACCCGTAGCTTGACGATACAAAAGCGCAGGAAGACAGCACCCCCGACCTCACCGGAATGCCACGCGCAACCAGATATGACGATAGAGTGATCGGCGACACATGTTGCACACCGATGTCGTCGCACCAACAAGTGAGGCAAGTGAGGACCGTCATGACGAACACCAGCATCCCCGAGGCTTTCATCTACGAAGCCGTCCGAACCCCGCGTGGTAAAGGCAAGCCCGGTGGCAGCCTCCACACCGTGAAACCCGTTGACCTGCTCAGCGGCCTTATCACCGAGATCCTCGAGCGCAACCCGGGCCTGGACCCGGCCGCGGTGGGCGACGTCATCTCCGGCGTCGTCACCCCGGTCGGCGACCAGGGCATGGACATCGCCCGCACCGCGGCCCTCAACGCCGGCCTGCCGTACTCGGCGACGGGACTGCAGGTCAACCGCTACTGCGCCTCCGGCCTCACCGCCCTGAACCTGGGTGCGATGAAGGTCCGCTCCGGCTGGGACGACCTCGTCCTCGCCGGTGGCGTGGAGTCGATGTCGCGCGTGCCGATGGGTTCCGACGGCGGCGCGCTGGCCATGGACCCGGAGACCTCCTTCGCCAACGACTTCATCCCGCAGGGCATCTCCGCCGACCTCATCGCCACGCTCGACGGCGTCGACCGCGAGCAGCTCGACGCCTACGCCTCACGCTCCCACGAGCGCGCCGCGACGGCGTGGCAGGAAGGACGCTTCGACGGCTCCGTCGTCCCGGTCAAGGACCGCAACGGCGTGACGCTGCTGGACCGCGACGAGACGATCCGCCCCGGCACCACCCCGGAGAAGCTCGCCGGCCTGCGTCCGGCCTTCGCCGGCATCGGCGATCAGGGCGGCTTCGACGCCGTCGCGCTGACCAAGTACCCGCAGGTCGAGGCCATCAACCACGTGCACCACGGCGGCAACTCCTCGGGCATCGTCGACGGCGCCTCGCTGCTGATGATCGGTTCCGAGGCCGCCGGCCAGAAGAACGGGCTGACCCCGCGTGCCCGCGTCGTCGCCGCGGTGACCACCGGTGTGGAGCCCACGATCATGCTCACCGCCCCGGCACCGGCCGCCCGCGCCGCCCTGGAGCAGGCCGGCCTCACCGCCGACGACATCGACGTCTGGGAGATCAACGAGGCGTTCTCCTCCGTCGTCCTGCGCGCGCAGCGTGACCTGAACATCCCGGACGAGAAGCTCAACATCAACGGCGGCGCCATCGCCATGGGCCACCCGCTGGGCGCCACCGGTGCGATGATCACCGGCACCGCCGTCGACGAGCTGCACCGCACGGGCGGACGCTACGCCCTGATCACCCTCTGCGTCGCCGCAGGCATGGGTGTGGCCACCATCATCGAACGCGTCTAGACCACCGCCGAACACCGAACTTCTGTAGGAGAACAACTCATGAGCGACAACATCATCGCCTGGGAGACCGACGGCAACGGCGTGGTCACCCTCACCATCGACGACCCCAACTCCCCCGTCAACACCATGAACACCGCCTTCGAGGCCTCCCTGACGGAGACCGCGGAGAAGCTGCGCGCCGGTGTCGAGGCCGGCGAGGTCACCGGTGTGGTCGTCACCAGCGCGAAGAAGACCTTCTTCGCCGGCGGCGACATCAAGTCCATGATCACCGCCACCCCGGCCGACGCGGAGGCGCTCACCACCTCCATCGACCGGATGAAGGCCGACATGCGCAGCATCGAGACCCTCGGGGTCCCGGTCGTCGCCGCGCTCAACGGCACCGCCCTCGGCGGCGGCCTGGAGATCGCCCTGGCCACCCACCACCGCATCGCCGCGGACACCAGGGGCGCCAAGTTCGGCCTGCCCGAGGTCACCCTCGGCCTGCTGCCCGGTGGCGGCGGCGTGGCACGCGTGACCCGCATGCTCGGCATCCAGGACGCACTGATGAAGGTGCTGACCACCGGACGCCAGTTCAACGCCGACGCCGCCAAGGACGCCGGCCTCATCGACGAGGTCGTCGCCGCCGACGGACTCATCGACGCCGCGAAGGCGTGGATCGCCTCCAAGCCCGAGGCGTCCCAGCCCTGGGACCGCAAGGGCTACCGCATGCCCGGCGGCACCCCGACCACCCCGGCGCTGGCCGCGATGCTGCCCAGCTTCCCCGCCAACGTCACCAAGCAGATCAAGGGCGCGCCGATGCCCGCCCCGCAGGCGATCCTCTCCGCCGCGGTCGAGGGTGCCCAGCTCAAGCGCTTCGAGGACGCCACGGCCGTGGAGACCCGCTGGTTCGTCTCCCTGGTCACCGGCCCCACCTCGAAGAACATGATGCAGGCCTTCTTCTTCGACCTCAACCACTGCAACGGCGGCGGCTCGCGCCCCCTGCAGGCCGACGGCACCCCGTACCCCAAGACCGAGTTCCGCAAGGTCGGCGTCATCGGCGCCGGCATGATGGGTGCCGGCATCGCCTACGTGGCGGCGAAGGCCGGCATCGAGGTCGTCCTCAAGGACATCTCCGAGGAGAACGCGCAGAAGGGCAAGGCCTACTCCGAGGGCCTGGAGGCCAAGGCCCTCAAGCGTGGCAAGACCACCGAGGAGAAGTCCGCCGCCCTGCTCGGCCGCATCACCCCCACCGCCGACTACGCCGACCTGTCGGACGTGGACCTGGTCATCGAGGCCGTCTTCGAGAACACCGAGCTCAAGCACAAGGTCTTCGCCGAGATCGAGGCCGCCGTGCCGTCCACCGCCGTGCTGGGCTCCAACACCTCGACCCTGCCGATCACCGGCCTGGCCGAGGGCGTGGACCGCCCGAACGACTTCATCGGCCTGCACTTCTTCTCCCCCGTGGACAAGATGCCGCTCATCGAGATCATCTCCGGCGAGAAGACCGACCCGGCCATCCTGGCCAAGGCCCTGGACTTCTCCCGCCAGATCCGCAAGACCCCGATCGTGGTCAACGACTCCCGCGGCTTCTTCACCTCCCGCGTGATCGGCACCGTGCTCAACGAGGCGATGCGCATGCTCGTCGAGGGCGTGGACCCGGCCGTCATCGAGGCCGCCGGACGCCAGGCCGGCTACCCCGCCCCGCAGCTGCAGCTGCAGGACGAGCTGAACCTGAAGCTTGCCCGCAAGATCGGTGCGGAGACCACCGCCGCCGCCGAGGCCGCCGGCGTCACCGTCGACGACGGCGGGGTCAACGCCCTGGTGGACGCCATGCTCGACGAGTTCGAGCGCCCCGGCAAGCTCGAGGGCAAGGGCTTCTACGAGTACGACGAGAACGGCCGCCGCACCGGCCTGTGGGCCGGGCTGCGCGGCGAGCTCCGCGAGAAGCTCGGTGTGACGCCGGTGGACGTTCCGGACGGCGAGGCGGCCACCGCCGGTGCCGACCTGAACTCCACCGCAACGTCCGGCACCTCCGGCGTCCCCACGCTCAACGACCTCATCGAGCGCATGCTGTTCATCGAGGCCCTGGAGACCCAGCGCTGCGTGGACGAGAACGTGCTGACCTCGGACGCGGACGCCAACATCGGCTCCATCCTGGGCATCGGCTACCCGGCCTGGACGGGCGGTTCCCGCCAGTTCATCACCAACTACGCCCGCCCGGCGGCCGCCGCACTGCCGTCCGACGCCGGCAAGGACTACCCCACCAGCGGTGTGGCCGGCTTCGTCGCCCGCGCCGAGGAGCTCGCCGCCGCCTACGGTGAGCGCTTCGCTCCGGTGGCGTCGCTGAAGGGCTAGTTTTCGCGAGGGCAGCAGGAACCGCAGGAACAGTGACGACGGTTTCCGTCCGGCATTCCGGTCGAAGTGAACACTTCGCAGTGGATGCCCGACGGAAACCGTCGTTCTGCAATCCGACGACACGTCCCGGGAAAGCGGCTATATTGACGGTCAACCGGTTTCACCCCCACCCGTCCGGAAGGCCACTGCGTGTTTGATTCTGTCGTCGACTGGGCGGTGTCCCTGATGGACACGCTCGGCGCCGTCGGCGTGGGCCTGGCGATCCTGCTGGAGACCGTGTTCCCACCGGTGCCCAGCGAGTTCGTGCTGCCGCTGGCCGGGTTCACCTCCACCATCGGCGAGCTCAACGTGTGGGCGGTGTTCCTCGCCGCCACGGCCGGGTCGATGATCGGCGCGTGGCTGCTGTACTGGCTGGGCGCGGTGGTCGGGGCGGAGCGGCTGCGCGCCGTCGCCGACCGCATGTGGCTCACCGAAGGCGAGGACGTGGACAAGGCGCTGCACTGGTTCGACCGGTTCGGCGAGGCGACGATCCTGTTCGGACGCGTCGTGCCGGGGGTGCGCAGCCTCGTGTCCATCCCGGCCGGCGTGCACCGCACCCCGCTGGTGAAGTTCTCCGTGCTGACCCTGCTGGGCTCGAGCGTGTGGAACGGGGTGCTGATCTGGCTGGGAGTTGCCCTGGGGGACAACTGGACGGTCGTCTCCGACACCATCGACCGCTACTCCGGCTGGGTGTACGCGGCGGTCGCGGTCGCCGTGGTGGCGGTGCTGGCGTTGCTCGTGGTGCGCGACCGCCGCCGTAAGGCGCAGGCGTTCAACAACGGTTCATGACCGGGACACCGCCGCGACAGAACGCTCCCCTAGGTTCTGCGGGGTCATGGATAACCAGAACCCGAGAACCCACCCGACCACGAGCCGACGCACCTTCCTGAAGGGGGCGTTCGCCGCAGGTGCCGCGGCGGCGGCCGGCAGTCTGCTGCCTCCGTCGCTGCTCACCCAGCTCGCCACCGCCGCACCCGCCGGCTCCCTCGACGACGTCGAGCACGTCATCTTCCTCATGCAGGAGAACCGCGCCTTCGACCACTACTTCGGGACGCTGCGCGGCGTCCAGGGCTTCGACGACCCGTCCGTCCTGCGCCGCCGCGACGGCGGCACCGTCTTCCGGCAGGACGGCGTCCTGCCGTTCCCCATCCGCGGCTCCGCCGGACGCCAGTCGATGGACGCCGAGAACGTCGACGCCCTCAACCACGAGTGGGAGGGCGGCACCGCCGCGCTCGACGGCGGCTGGTGCGACAACTGGGTCGAGGCGAAGACCGCCTCGACGATGGCCTACTACGACCGCGACGACCTGCCCTTCCAGTACGAGCTCGCCGACACCTTCACCATCTGCGACCAGTACTTCTGCTCGGTGCCGACGAGCACCTCCCCCAACCGCAACTACTTCTTCTCCGGCTACACCGGTCACGAGCCCGACTCCCCCGACGAGCGGGCCGTCGACAACCGCGCCTACGAGGCGACGCACCCCGGCTACGGGTGGCGTTGCCTCGCCGAGACCCTGCAGGACGCCGGCATCGACTGGCAGGTCTACCAGGAGTGGGACAACTTCACCGACAACAACCTGGAGTACTTCGACTACACGCGCGACATCGCCCGGAAGGTGTTCCCGGGCCCCTTCGGCACCGGCGAGACCTACTACACCGCACTGCAGAAGGCGCGGGAGACGGGTGCGCACGCCGTGGAGTCCGCGTTGACGTCGCGGCTGGAACGCACGCTCGCCGGCCTCGACGACGCCGAACGCACCGTCTTCGACCGGGCGCTGTACCGCTCGGAGCCGGGGACCACGACGCAGCGTCTCGCCGCGGACATCAGCGCCGGGACGCTGCCGGCGGTGTCGTGGGTGGTGCCGCCCAGCACGGAGTCCGAGCACCCCTCGGCGTCCTCCCCGCGGGCCTCGGCGAACCTGATCTACCGGATCCTGGAGGCCCTGGGCGACAACCCGGACGTGTGGCGCAGGACCGCGCTGATCATCACCTTCGACGAGAACGACGGCTACTTCGACCACGTGCCGCCGCCGCGTCCGCCGGAGTCCGAGCAGGACGAGTGGTACCAAGGCACGGCGCTGGGTTTCGGCAACCGGGTGCCCACCCTGGTCGTGTCCCCGTGGACGGTGGGCGGGTTCCGGTGTTCGGAGGTCTTCGACCACACCTCGGCCGCGCAGTTCCTGGAAGCGTGGAAGGGCATCGAGGTGCCGCTGGTATCGGACTGGCGACGACGCATCAGCGGCGACCTGACCAGCGCCTTCGACTTCCGCCAGCCCAGGACGTTCACCCCGGTGGCCCGCCCTGCGCCGACCGGCGGGCTGGAGCCGCGGTGGCTGCCGGAACCCCCGGCGACGCCGTCGATGCCCACCCAGGAACCGGGGCAGCGCCCGCGGCGTCCGCTGCCGTACAGGGTGTCGGTGACGGCCACCCCGCGGCCCGGACGCTCGGCGGTGGAGCTGACGTTGCGCAACAGCGGTACGGCGACGGCGAACCTGCTGGTCTTCCCGTTCCACGGGCAGGACGCGTCGGTCACCGGTCACGACGTGTCGGGGTCCGTCACCGTCGACGTCCCCGTCAGCAGGGACGCTGACGGGGACGGACGGTACGACATCGTGGTCACCGGCCCGGCCGGGTTCCACTTCACCGCCCGCGGCACGCTGGACGCGACACCGACGGGAGGGTCCGGCGGCACGGGGAGTTCGGCGTCCGGCTCCTAGCCGACCTTGAACTCCTCGGAGTTGATCGCCTTCGCGGCGGTCTCCTCCTTCTCGGCGTTCTTGAACTCGAGGATGGTGTCCTCGTGGTTGTGGCTGTATGCTTTCTGCCCCTTGCCCTCGGCGCGGCGCTTGAGCAGCTCCTCGCGCTGCTCCAGCGGGGTCTTCGGGTTACCGAACATGCGCCGGGCGACCTCGGGGGTGTAGACCCTCGGGGTCTCGGCGGGGACGCCGAGGATCGCCGGGGCGATGTAGCGCTCGGCGCGCGGGCAGATCCGCTTCACGATGGCCATGAGCAGGCTGGGGAACTTGTTCGCCACCGTGAGGATCGGCTTCCACAGGGCGAACATCGCCGCGTCCATCGCCTTGGACTGCTTCAGGCCCGCCATGCCGCGCATCCAGTGCGGGTAGGTGGCGATCACGCTGCGGCGGAAGAAGGGACGGCCGATGACGCGCAGCGGCTTGGGCAGATCCACGAAGGCGTTCTCGAAGGCGTCGAGGATCTCGCTGATGTTGTGCACCGCCGCCTCGGAGGCCGAGAGCTTCTCGCGCCAGCTGTCGAGGTAGGCCTGCACCTCACCACGGGTGCGCGGCACGTCGTCCATGTCGATGGGCTGGAACTGTGCGGCGATCGCCATCTGCGACCAGTACTCGTTCTCCTCGTCGCGGGAGAGCTTGCCGGGGCCCATCTTCTCGTAGGTGTAGAGGATGGAGTGCCACGCGGTCACCAGGATCCACAGCTGCGAGGACGGCTTGTTCGCCTCGTAGTCGTTGCCGGTCACCGGGTTGACCCCGTAGGAGCGGTCGTGGACCTTCATGAGGATGTCGGACATCCTGGTCACGGTCTGTGCGTCGGCGAAGGTCACCGCCGCGAAGTACTCCATGGTGCGGTCGTAGCGCACGGGCATGCGCTTGATGACCTGGCCGGAGGCGTCGACGGCTGCGACGAGGTCCGGGTCGAGGTGCTCGATGGTCACCGCGCGGAAGAAGCCGTGCAGTGCGGACGTCGGGAAGGTCCAGACCTTCCAGGTCACCGAACCGGGGCCGAAGAAGCCCTCGTCGGCGCGGGTGAGGACGTCACCCTTGCCACCTCGGCGGAAGATCCTGCCTCGGGTTCCGTTGTCGGTGTCCGTGCTGGTGTCCGTGGTTCCGGTGTCATCACCGGTGTAGGGGCAAGACATGACGTCCTCCTTCGTGGCCGTGGTGGCTGTCAGCCGACCTTGTAGCCGTCTGCGTTGATGGTTTCCTCGGCGGTCTCGACCGACTCGGCGTTCTTGAACTCGAGGATCGTGTCCTCGTGGTTGTGGTCGTAGGCCTTCTGGCCCTTGCCCTCTCCGCGCTTGCGCAGCAGCTCCTCGCGCTGCTCCAGCGGGGTAAGCGGGTTGCCGAACATCCGGCGGGCGACCTCGGGGGTGTAGACCCTGGGCGAATCCGCCGGGGTCTCGAACAGGATCGGCTCGTAGAAGCGGGTCGCCCGGGGGCAGGTCCGCTTGACCATCCACATCATCAGACGCGGCTGGACCTGCATCGCCTTGTAGATCGGCTTCCAGAGGGCGATGGAGAGTTCGTCCATGATCCGCGAGGACTGGTTGAGCCCCATCATCTTGCGCATCCAGCGCGGGTAGGTGGCGATCACGCTGCGGCGCAGCAGGGGGCGGCCGAGCTTCTGCAGCCACTTCGGCAGGTCCGGGTCGATCGTCTCGAACCCGTCGAGGATGTGGCTGATGTTGAACACGGCAGCCTCGGAGGCCGAGAGCTTCTCGCGCCAGCCGTCGAGGTAGGCCTGCACCTCACCACGGGTACGGGGCAGATCCTCCAGGTTGATCGGCTGGAACTGCGCCGAGATCGCCATCTGCGCCCAGTACTCGTTCTCCTCGTCACGGGAGAGCTTGCCGGGGCCGAACTTCTCGTAGACGTAGAGGATGGAGTGCCAGGCGGTGACGTGGATCCACAGCTGGGAGGACGGACGGTTCGCCTCGTAGTTGTTCCCGGTCACCGGGTTGACGCCGTAGGAGCGGTCGTGGACCTTCATGAGGATGTCGGACATCCGCGTCACGGTCTGCGCGTCGGCGGCGAGGACGGCCGCGAAGTACTCCATGGTGCGGTCGTAACGGATGGGCGTGCGCTTGATGACCTGGCCGGACTCGTCGACGGCGGCGACGAGGTCGGGGTCCAGGTGCTCGATGGTGACCGCGCGTGCGAAGCCGTGCAGGGCCGAGCCCGGGAAACCCCAGACCTTCCAGGCGACCGAACCGGGGCCGAAGAAGCCCTCGTCGGCGCGGTTGAGCTTGTCGTTCTTCCCGCCACGCTCCCCGCGACCTGCGGACTTCTTGGCGGAGGACTTCTTGGCGGCCCCCTCCTCCGGCGCCTCGCTGGCCGAGTTGCTGGCAGAGTGATCGGTTGCTGCCGCGTCGTCAGTCGCGGTCTCCAGCAGGTCAGTGTCGCCGCCGGTGTAGGGGCAAGACATGGTGTCCTCCGTCATGTAGTCGTGTATCTGTAGCGCTCGTCACAGAATGATAGCCGAACGGAAATCTTTATGGAAGCGAATTCGGCAAAGAATTGTGTCGGACATCACTCAGGGACCCCGATCCCTGACCCCCACCTACCGGTCGAGCGCGTGACTCCCCGCAACGCCGCTGGTCCGGCCGCCGTCCCCGTCGCCGTCACTGTCCCCGTCCCCGTCGCCGTCCCGCTCGGCGACCTCCTGGTCGACGTGCTCGGCCACCTCGGCCGCCTCACGCACCGTCCGGGCGCGTTCCACGTCGCGGGCGAACTTGTCCTCCGCCTTCTCGATGGCCACGGTGTCGCGCGCCTCGAGCTGCAGGTTCTCCTCCGCCGGCAGCCCCGCCTTGAGCTGGCGCACCCGCTCGACCTCGCTGTCGACCACCGCGCCGAACAGCAGCACGATGTTCACGATGAACAGCCACAGCATCAGGATCACCACGCCGGCGAGCGTGCCGTAGGTGGCGTTGTAGTTGCTGAAGTTCACCACGTAGAAGAAGAACGCCAGGGACGCCAGGATCGCCCCGCCGATCGCCAGGACCGCACCGGTGCTGATCCAACGCATCCCACGCACCCGGATGTTCGGCGTGGTGCGGTAGAGCAAACCGACCAGCAGGATCACCACCGCGGCGATCACGAACCAGCGGGCCACCCCCCAGATCCGCAGCGCCGTCTCCTCCAGCCCCACAGCCGAGCCGAGCAGTTCGGCGAACGGCCCGGACAGACCGAAGGCCACCACCCCCAGCGCCACGAGCAGCAGCAGGAACGCGGTGAGCAGGTACATCTGCACGTTGTACTTGACCACACCGCGCCCCTCCGACGCCTCGTAGATGCTGTTCATCGCCCGGCCGAACGTCTTCACGTAGCCGGACGCCGTCCACAGCGTGGTCAGCAGACCGATGACCAGGCCCAGCCCGGCGGACGGGGTGGTCAGGATCGTCTGCAGCACCGGCTCCACCGCGCCCCACGTGGACTCCGGCACGATCGCCTGCGCCTCGTCGAGCATGGAGACCACCGTCTCCTCGCTCTGGCCGAACAGGCCCAGGATCGACACCAGGGCGATCAGCGCGGGGAACAGGGCGAGCAGCGTGCGGAAGGTCAGGCTGCCGGCGAGGTCGATGCAGCCGCAGGCGATGAAGCGCCGGAAGGACCGGCCGGGGATGTACCGCCAGGCCGGTGGGGAGGAGTGTGCTGAAGCGTCAATGGCCACAGGCTATCGAAATATCATTCACAGCGGGTAACCAGGGCAGTCCGCCGCACGCGGCTACTCCCCCTTCTTCACCGCGATGACCCAGCCGGCGTCCCTCGCGGTCTCGAACTGCGTGACCTCGTGGCCGTCCGTCGCCGCCCACCGCGGCAATGCGTCGGTCGCCTGGGTGCAGTCGAACTCGATGACGAGCTCCTCGCCCACCCCGATCCGCTTGATCGCGTCCTTCGCCTCGATCAGCGGGAAGGGGCACACCGCACCGAGGGTGTCCATCCTCCACCGCCCGTCGCCGAGGTCGGTGAGCCCACCGCCGTCGGACGCCGCGACGACGCCGAGCGCCGAGGCGTCCAGCGCCGGCGCGGTGAGGACGCCTCCCGCCGGGACGCCGGACGCAACGGACGGTGCCGACGGCACCGCCGCCGAGCCGTCCTGCGCTGTCGGTGCGTCCTGCACGTCTTGCGGGTTGTAGGGCTGGTCCGGCTTCAGCCAGATCTTCGCCGCCAGCCCCACGCCGAGCGCGATCGCGACGATGCCGACCCACCCCTGGTAACTGAACAGCGAGGTCTGCACCATGCCGTTGCCCACCGTGCAGCCGCCGGCCCAGACGGCGCCGACGCCCATCATCGTGCCGCCGGCGACCGAGCGCACCGCCTGGCGTGCGTCCGGGACGCGCACGCGGAACTCGCCCGACGCCTTCGCCGCGATGAACGACCCCACCAGGATGCCCAGGACCAGCAGCACACCCCAGTTCCAGTTCTCCGGGTTCGCCGTGGTGATCCAGGACGCCAGGTCACCCGAGGGTGTGGTGATGCCCAGGCCGGAGTTCCGGCCCGTGGCGGCCGAGAGCGGCCAGGCGACGACACCGATCACGCCGATGACCGCGGCGGTGACGTAGAAGTGCCACGGCTTCTCCGTGAGCAGGTGGGCCAGAACCGTCTTCTTCGGCGGCAGCGTCGCCACGGTCGGCAACGCCCGGTCACGCGCCACGTACCGGCGCACCATCAGGGCGGTGACCACCACGATGACCAGCACGAAGACCCACGGGGACAGGCCCACGGACTCCGGGATCGTGGTGGCGCCGACGGTGACGTCGCCCAGGAAGTCGTTCAGGCCACTGAGCGGGCCGTAGTTCATCGCCGCCGACGACAGGGCGTACATCGCCAGGGCGATCCAGGACCCCACGAGCCCCTCGCCCGAGCGGTACCAGGTACCCGAGGCGCACCCGCCGGCCAGCACGATGCCCAGGCCGAAGACGAGACCGCCGACGATCACGGCGAACGGGGCGAAGTCGCTGACCACCGGGTCGATGACGCCGAGGCTCGACAGTGCGGTCAGGCCGACCGCGTGCACGGCGATGACGACGAGCAGCGCGGTGACCCCGCGCCAGGTGCGTTGGGTGAAGATGTCGCGCAGGAAGCCGGTGACGCAGAACCGGCCGCGTTGCATGACGAAGCCGAGGACGGCGCCGACGGCGAGTCCGGTGATGAGCATGGGGTCCTCCCGAGGGATCCGCGAGCGATCTGGAATGAACAGATCTGTCTATGAGCGACTGTGGACCCTACACCGCCGTGCCGCGATCCGACAAGGGTCGGAGCTGGGTCGGGCCCGGCTCGGGCCTGGGGCCAGGCAACCCCGCGTCGCGTGCCAGATTCAGTGATCCGCTGCCACGAAAAGGGCGAATCTTGTACGCGAGCGTGGCGACCCCGCGATTCGGGGGGAGGCCGAGGGGAGGGATCCCCCGTTTCTCGCCTGGCCGCATCAGGTAGGTTCTCCAGAAGAACCTCTTCTCGACGTTTCAGGAGAATCAGTGCCACCGCGTGTCCGCATGTCCGCCCCCGCCCTGTTGGCCGGTGCCGCCGTCGCCGCCTCGACCGTCTTCGCGCTGCCGACCGCCGCCGCAGACCCAGACGCCGCCGCAGTCCCGCAACCCCAGGCGTCCAACGACGTCACCTGGGAGAACTGCCCGGAGCAGGTCACCGTCGACACCGCCGAGTGCGGTCGTCTCGACGTGCCGATGTACCACTCCGATCCCGACGGTGAGCAGATCTCCGTCGGCTTCGTCCGGGTGCCGGCGTCCGACCCGGAGTCCCGACGCGGGACATTGTTCGGCAACCCCGGCGGCCCTAGCGGCGACGGGTACTCCTTCTTCGGCTACGACCAGGAGGGCGGTCTCTCCTGGCCCGAGGAGATGAGGGAGGAATGGGACCTCGTCGCGGTGCAACCCCGTGGACTGGAAGGCTCCACCCCGGTGGACTGCCTGCATGAACCGTCCGGCTACGACGCCGTCCGGGCGCAGCTGGAGCCGGGCGGCTACGTCAAGGCCGCCTGCGAGACAGGCACACCCGGCTACACCGACGCGCTCACCACCAAAGAAACGGCCGGCGACTGGGAGGACGTGCGCGCCGCCCTCGGCGAGGAGAAGATCTCGCTGCTGGGCCTGAGCTACGGCACGCAGCTGGCGTCGACCTACGCCACGATGTTCCCGCAGCGCACCGACCGCACCGTACTGGATTCCGGCTACGACGTGCAGCGCGCCTGGGCCGGTGTGCTCGACGACCAGACCGGCGGGTACACCGACGGTCTGCACGACTTCCTGACCTGGGCGGCGCGGAACAACGACACCTACGGGCTCGGAGAGACCCCGTTGGAGGTCTACCGGTCCTGGTCACGGGTGGTCGTGGAGGAGTCCGGCACGAATCCCACGGTGGTGCCGCCGCCCGCGCAGGTAGGCGACCTCCCGCCCGGCCTGCAGTGGGGTGGCCAGCCCGCCGCCGACCTGCTCACCGCTGTCGGGGAACCGCAGGCCCGCCTGGAGAACCTCTTCCGCATGGTCGCCGCGCCCGGCGCCGTCCAGAGTTCCTCGATGACCTTGGCGATGACCCGCGCGCTCGTTCCGTCGCCGAACAACTGGGGCACGCTGGCGGGCCTCGTCGCCGGCACGGAAACCCCGCCGTCCGTCGAGGAGCTGGCGGCACAGAACCAGGACCCGTCCACGACTGTGCCGATCTACATGCAGTCGATGGTCATCTGCAACGAGAACCAGGTCGCACCCGACTACTCACGTATCCCCGAGGCGGTGTGGAACGGCTACGTGGTGCAGGACGCCTTCTCCGCGCCCGGCGACCTCGCCGCGGCGGGGATCAGCTGCAACGGCATCGAGCCGGACGCTCCGTTCGTCGACATCGACGGCGGCGCGCTGCAGACCGCGCCGCTGCAGGTCCAGGGCACCGGTGACCCGCAGACGCTCTACCGCACGCACCGCCCGATGGCGGAGGCGATGAACAGCCACGTCATCACCGTGGACGGCCCGGGGCACGGCCAGGTCGGCTTCGGCAACGACGTGGTGGACGACGCCGTCGTGGAGTACCTGCGCACCGGCAGCACCGACGTGACGTCCGCCCCGTCACGTCCGGTGGGTACCG
>NZ_JBQSWV010000036.1:0-23189 GCF_052377495.1 Corynebacterium sp. AOP36-E1-14 | reverse complement strand
CCGTAGCCCCGTTCGGGTATCGATTGGACAACTCTATTTGATAGATAGCGGCACTTCACGATCTAGAGTGCGTTGATCCGGTCCTGCAGTCCTCCCGAGTGGATCAGTGACCGCAAGATGTAGTGGTTGAGGTTCCTGAAGCCCAGCGCGATGCCGCGTAGGTGTCACAGCCGTCCGTTGATCGCCTCCACCGGCCCGTTGGACGCACCAAGGCCGAAGTAGGCCAGGATGTCACCGCGCCTGCGCCACAAGGTCCTGCCCAGCTGGGCCAGCTCCTCCAATCCCTTCGGCAGCCCTGTGCGCAGCGTGGTGATCACCGCGTCCATCAGCTTCCTACCCTTCGGCTTGTCCGGGTGGCCGTAGGCGGCGATGATCTGCTGGTAGAAGCTCCAGCTGACCTGCAACCCCACAAAGTCGTCATAAGTGGCCCACAACATCTCCAGATGGTGCTTCTGCCGGTCGGTGAGCAGCTTAGTGCGGGTCAGTAAGGCCCTGCGGTGCTTGTACAACGGGTCTTTCCTGCGGCCTCGTCGCCCGGTGGTCTCTCGTTGCAGGCGTTGCCGACACCCGGTGAGCTTTTCCGCAGCCAGGTGCACGACGTGGAACGGGTCCATGACCTTGCGTGCAGCAGGTAGGGCCTCATCCACGGCACTGGCATAGCCGGTGAACCCGTCCATCGTCACGACCTCGACGGTGTCCCGGAAACGCAGTTCACGCTGGGACAACCAGGTGCGCAGGACCTCCGCACTGCGCCCGGGCACCATGTCGATCAGCCGCGCTGGGCCTGTCCCGTCAACCACCGGGGTCAGATCCACCAGCACGGTGACCAGTGACGACGACTGCCCGGGGTAGCGGGTGTGTTTCCACACGTGCTCATCGACCCCGAGGATCCTGACCTGGTCCAGGTGAGTCGGATCAGCGTAGACAAGGTGGCGCACGGCATCGACGGCGACCTTGTCGACCAGTTCCCAGCCGATTCGAAGGGCTGTGGCGGTGGCAGACACGCTCATCTTGTCGACGGCGAGGCGTTGCAGAACCCAGCGGGTCACCCGGTGGGTCAACTTCACCCCGTCAGCGGCGCAGGGCAGTGATGGCTGGTAGATCCGACGGTCGCAGGAGGCGTTGGGGCAGGTGAACCGGGGTAGGCGCACGTGCAGGCGGGTGGGAAACCCCACGACCGGCAGATCCACCAAGCGGCGGGTGATGTGATCTCGTATGGTGCCGTTGGTGCCGCAGTTTGGGCAGGTGTCGTCCACTGCGACGGGTACGGCGTTGATGATGGTCACCGCGGCCGGCATCGGCGGCGTCAGTGATGCTCACCCCCAGTTCCGCGGTTCTGCAGATGGTGTCGGTGATCAGGTTGCCAGTAGGCTGCACGTCAAGGTCCTGGGATTGGTGAGGGCGGTCATGGCGAGGTGTCAGAGCTTCTCATCATGCACCCTGTCGACCCAGGACCCCTACATGTTGTGCCACCCCACAGCGCTACCCCTCAGCTGCTACACACTCCAGCTCGCGAAGAGCCATTAATCTTTGTCAGTTTGGAGTAGGAACCGGGGGAGAACGTCCTGCCCGGGTAGTGCGGCGGTGATGTCCGCGGCGGCGCGGCGGCAGCTCTCATTAAGTTCGGTGACGTCGGTCTCCGCGGGGATCCGCAACCGGATCTCGATGATGTCGGTGCCCCTGTCTTCACTTGCCCGATAGGCAGCAGATCGGACGTCGTCACGTTTCTCGAAGGTCTGTGCGACGGCGGAGGCGACATCGGCGGGCGATGTACGTATGGTGCCCGTCGGCGCGGAGCTCGGGGACGCACTACGTCCGAGGCGTTTGCGCTCGATGTTTATACCGATGAACAGAAGGCCGAGCAGACCGGTCACCGCCGCGGCGATGACGAGGATCGTCTCGTAGTTGTCGCGCGCGCTCAGGTCCGCCCAGAAGTCCCTGTTGACGTAGTCACCGATCCGTTCGGCCGGTGCAAGGTCGAGGCGGAGACCGATCATCCAGAAGGCGATGCCGCCGAAGACGAGGAAGAGCAGGAACGTCACGATGCGGTCGAATGAGGCTTTTCCGCGGTTCATCGTCCTTCACCTCCCGGGATAACCGTCACCTGGACGCTCGGGGCGGGTTCCAGGAGCGTGGAGAGTTCTGATACGTGCGTGGACACCCGTGTGCGGATCGTCTCGGCAGATTCCGGTGTGACCGCCGTGACGACCTTCACCGAGATTTTCTTACGCGTCGTCACCGTGTGGGCTGAGAGCACACCGGGGACTCGGCGGGCGGTGGCCGTGGAGAGCCGGGCGACATCGACGGGACGGGCGTAGAGTTCCGATCCGTCGCCGAAGGCAAGGTGGGTACGACGACGGGGGCGCAGAGAGACAAGGAGGAAGAGCACGGCGACGAGGGCACATCCGATGCCGGCCCACAGCATCCAGGATTCACTCTCTACGGTGGCGAACCAGCCGAAAACCGGGGGGAGCAGCTGACGTCCCGACACGGAGTCGTTGAGGATGAGCACGTCACGGATGATGACTGCTGTGAGACAGAGCAACACCAGACCCAGGAGAATTGTCCACCCGCGTGCCAGGGGAGAGGCTTTCGGCTGAGGAGCCCGTGGCTCGTCTCCGGGGTCCACGGACGTCGTGTTGTCGGACAGCCTCAGATCGGCGGCGAACCTGCCCGAGGGTTCCGGCCGGTAATGCTCCGGATGCTGTGCTGTTGTCATCGCGGACTCCTGTCGTGGTCGTCTCCGGGGGCGCGGTTGTCGTCCGTGCCGGTGGAACGCCAGCGACGGGACCTGTCGACCGTTACCGGAATACGGCGGTGGCTCCGGACGGTCGGGAAAATCGTCACCCCGAGTCCCTGTGGGGTAGGTACGGTGCGGGTCGGCAGACCGCGCGGGGTCGGGATGTCACGCAGCAACGGGCCCCTGGGGGTGGGCACATCGTAAAGGATACGGAGTCCGCGTGGCGGCGGTGGAGTCGTGACCGTCACGTGGTCGACGAGGACCGGCTCCAGGAGACGCCGCTGAGCGGTGCCATGTGGTGACCGTGGGTGCATCACCGGTACCGCCGAAGGGGTCACCGGGTGCGTCACCTCGGTCGGTCGGGGCGGCTGGACTGGCGTGGCATGGACCGGCGTCGGCGTCGGCGGATGCAGTACCGGTCGCGGCGTCGGGGCGTAGACGTGCCGCGCGGGTTCCGGCCGTCCCACGGTAACCGGCATGAGCTGGACTGACTCCACCGTCCGGGGATGGACCGGCTGCCGCGGTTCTGGCGTCGGAGGTACGGTGACTTCCGTGACCTGCCGGGCGACGGTGAGGGAGGACGCCTTCAGGGGCGTGGCCGAGACGCGGGTGTACTCCGGGGTCCGGGGTGCCGCCTCCAGGTCGGTGACGGTGACCGTCTCCTCTGCCTCAGGGACAACGGCTGCGACATCGACGTTGACTGCCAGCACCGGCACACCGGTCGAGTGCTCGATCCACTCGCCGACAGTCTCCCTGGTGACCTGGGCCACCGCAACGGTGGGGGCAGGCCAGGCGGTGGCGATCTGGATGTCGGCGACGGCAGCACTACCGCCGGGGTCCATCTCTACGCTCACCCGGGGCAACCGGCGGCCCGTGAGCTGGCCGATGCCTGAGGAATGCCGGATGACCCCAGGCACCGAAAGCGCCGCCCGCGTGGCGATCTTCTCCAGGACCTTCAGGTCGATGGAGATGTGTGTACGCTGTCGCCGGTAGGCCTCGCTGCGGGGAAGCTCGTCAACCGCGCCATTGCCGTCGAGGACGTCGTCGAGGGCTGTGGTCTTTTCGGCATCTGCTGCACTGTCGGAAGGTGAGGGGGACACGGGGAATCAGCCCCGTCCCCGACCGCTGCTGTTGAAGGCGCGGCGAAGGTCGATGACCCCTTCCACGTGAGCACCGACGGCCCCGCCGACCCCGCAGAGGACCAGCACAACGAGGAAACCGACCACGCCGTCCCAGAGGGCACCGATTGCCAGGAGGAATCCCAGCAGCACACCGATGATTGTCGCGTACTTCATCATGACCTCACTATCGAAACTATCGGTAGGGCTAGTCGTCTGTACCGCTGTCCGCACGCTGCGGGCGTATTACGGAAGACCTGGCGGGAGAGCTACTGGACGCGGGCAGACTGCTGGGGTTCATCGTCCTCGTCGTCCTCATCGTCCTCAGGAAGATGGACGTCGTGCACAACGACGTTGACCTCTGTAACCTCTAGCCCGGTCATCTCCTCGACCGACAGGATGATATTGCGACGGATGGCCTCGGCCAGCTCGTGGATCGCCACGCCGTACTCGGCGACGATGGAAATATCGACAGCAGCCTGACGCTCGCCGACCTCTACTGAGATGCCCTGCTGGACATTCACCCGGCCGCCGGGAATACGCTCGCGCAGAGCGCCGATGGCCCGGGAAGCACCGCCACCAAGGTCATGGACACCGGAGACCTCGCGTGCGGCCATGCCAGCGATCTTGGATACAACAACGTCAGCGACCGATGTCCGCCCCTGATCGGTGAACAGCTCAGAGTCGGCAGCGTTGTTGTCCCGGACGGCCGGAGTGTTCGCGGCATTGGCGTTGGATGTGGAGTCGTTGTTTGACATAGCGATTCTCTCACTTATCTGGTTGTTGACAACGTCCTTGCGATGGCCAGGAGAAGAGTCCTTCTCCTGGCAAAGCTACTATTTTCGTCGGGTCACGAGCCCGACGATCCACAGTAGGATCACCGCACCGATGAGGCACGTGATGAAGCTGAAGATGATGCCGCCACCGGCAACATCCACACCGAACAGCGTGAGCAGCCAGCCTCCGAGGAAGCCGCCGATCACGCCAACGACGATGTTGAGGATGATGCCCATCGAGGCATCAGTCTTCATGATCTTTGAACCGATCCAGCCAGCGAGGCCGCCGACGATGATCCAGCCGATGAACCCCAGTGGCGGGGCGGACTCGGCAGCGAGGATTAGAGTGTTCGAAACCACGTGAGGTCCTTTCTTGCGGTTGAAGTCGCCGCGGGTTCAGCGCTTCTTGCGCCGGATGGCGATGAGACCGGATAGCGCGAAACCGAAGATAGCTCCACCGATCGCGGCTACGACGAGTCCTACGGACAGAGGGAAAGCGAACTCCCAGCCGAGGAAGCCGATGTCGACCTGATCGGTGTTTTGCCCGATCAGGATGACCAGGGCGATGGCCACGATGACGACGATTGCTGTAGTGACGACAAGTCCGACAGACGAGCGTCGCCGTGTCGCGGCCTGGGCGGTGCTACTTGTTTCCGTCATCGAAGCCCTCCGTGTTGGTTAATTTCCGGTGATCTTGTTGATGCCTTCGGAGATCTTGTCCTTGACATTCTCGGCAGCGTCTTTGACGCTGGACTTGGCCTGGTCGGCTTTGCCCTCACCCTTGAGCTTGTCGTTGTCGGTCACGTCGCCGGCGGCCTCCTTGGCCTTTCCGGTGGCATCTTCGGCAGCGTTCTTGATCTTGTCATCGAGACCCATGGTGTTGACCTTTCATGTCGGAGTACATTTCACCTGCGACTATACACTGTCTTGGTACGCCAAGGCACGAACAAGGACCATGACATAAGTTATAGATACGGCTTTGTGGCCCTACCCTCGTTGAGTGGACACCCGATTTAGCGGGACATTGTCCCGCACAAGGAGGATGTCACCATGACCAACAAGACCCCCACCCCCGGCGGCGGGAAGCGACCCCGGCGAACCTTCAGCCCCGAGTACAAACACGAAGCCGCCCGCCTGGTCATTGACACTGGCCGTAGCATTACCGAAGTCGCCCGCGAACTCGGCGTCGGGGCACGAACCCTCGGCAAATGGGTCGCCACCGAACGCGCCGAACAGGATGGTGAACCAGCCGGGCAGTTGAACCTTGATGAACGCGCCGAGCTCAAAGCCCTGCGCCGGCAGGTCGCTGAGCTGCACAAAGACAACGAGTTTTTGGGAAAAGCAGCTGCCTTCTTCGCAGCCAAGCAACCACCGGTGAACGGTACGAACTAATGGTGCAGGAGAAGGCGACATTCGAGGTCACGCGCATGGCCCGGCTACTGGGAGTATCCCGGTCCGGGTTCTACGCCTGGACTGCCCGACAGCTCGGCCAGCCTGGTCCGCGGCGTCGGGCCCGTGAGGCACTCGATGTGCGGGTCAGGGAGGTGTTCACCGCCTCAGACGAGGTCTACGGTGCTCCCCGGGTTCATGCCCAGCTGGCCTGCGAGGGCGTTGTCGTTGATCGTAAGACCGTGGCCAGGTCCATGACCCGGCAGGGACTGGAGGGGATCAGCCCGAAGAAGTTCACCCCGGTGACCACCATCAGCGCCACCGACCCCTACACGATCCCAGACCTGGTCACACGCGGCTGGGACGCCGGCGAGCTCAACCGGGTGTGGATATCGGATATCACCTACCTGCGCACCGGTGAGGGATGGTTGTATCTCGCCGCAGTCACCGACGGGCACTCGCGTCGGATCCTGGGCTGGGCGATGGACTCGCATATGGGATCGTTCCTGGTGGAAAAAGCCCTTCGTATGGCGCATACGCTGCGCAGCGAGGTTCCTGATGATGTGGTGTTCCACGCTGACCGAGGTACGGAGTTCACCAGTGACGACATGTTCAACGTATGCCGTGATCTGGCGGTTCTTCAGTCAGTGGGCCGCACCGGGGTGTGGCTTAAGACAATGCGATGGCCGAAAGTGTGTGGGCGACGTTGAAAACCGAGTTCTACCACCGTTACACCTGGCCTACCCGGGCTGAGGCTCGTCAGGCGATCGCCCGGTGGATTGAGGTGGTGTAGAACCGTCGGCGTCTGCACTCCGCGCTTGACTACGCCTCGCCGGTGGAGTTCGAAACGAATCTGTTCAACAAACCTGCAGCCCAGGGCACTGAGGCAGCTTAGTCACCTGTCCACAATTTGCGGGTAAGGCCAGTTCCTCATCCACCGTAGTTCATGGGCATAGCGGTATACCGCCTCGCGGCGAACCCCTGTGAAACCCGATTACAGGGCGGCATCCCAGATCTTGACACGGTTGTTGTTCCGGCCAGCCAGTGGGGTGGGAAGGATGCTGGTCCACGACCCAAAGTTCAGACTCGCCACCAGGTCGTAATGCGTCGGAGGAGGGCCGGCAGATGATGCGGCACCCGGTCGGCGTGCGTCGTAGTTGCCCAGTGCTTTCTTCTCCCAACACTGTGCGTATAGATCCCCGATTCGCCTTGGTTTCCACGTCTGAGGAACATCAGGTCGGAACTGGTGTTTTAGCACTGTTGGACCTGGGTGAACTATCCAGTCCTCCCGACCGGTGACGGCGGTGTTCCAGGCCCGAAGACGTGTGTCGATCGTGTCTCGAAGCAGCACTTCGGCCAGGCCAGTCAGCTCGGTGACCGCGCTGGCTGCCTGGATATTCCACAGGTAGAGTTGCGCCGCATCGACGACGCCGCCTGAGGCCTGCTTGTAGGTCTGGAACCGGGCGGCGGTGATGGCCTGCTCGATCTGCCTGGCGGCACGGTATGTCAGCCTGGGCACTGGGTACTTGCCTTTCGTTCAGGGGCGGGCTAGTATGTCAAGCATATAGTAGGACAGTACCCGAAGTTACAGGAACTGGCCCTGAGGGCGTGCCCTCAGGGCCGGTTCCTTTTTGTCTTGGTCAGCGATCCACCGCAGAGAACCATTCTGCTGTGCGCCCGGGGCGATAGTCGCCGCACCTACCTCCGGTGAGTCGCCTGCTTCGTTTTGCAGGCTTCTACCATGGGTGCTGTTGCAAAGTGGTGCGGGCAGTGGCCGGTAGCTGATCGAAATAGGAATCCCCGACCCTGTATCCCTGGCCCCTCAGGCCTCCGCAGGGGCCTGAGGGGCCAGGGCCATGGAGGATCCCGGCCCCGAACAGCTTTTTGGCACCACCGTCCCTACCTTGCAATAGCACCCCTGATCGCAACATTACCCTACGTATAATAGCCGACATAGAAAGAAAGTCGTGCGATAATAATCGGTAGTTTTCCGGGACGATATAGGAGAAATATCGCCCTCATCAGAATGACCAGTCGGTCTCCTCTGTTGCCTCGGTACGCCCGATCACGTAGGCGGAGCCTGAGCCACTGAAGAAGTCGTGGGTCTCGGCGGATTCGGGTGACAGTGCGGCGAGGATCTCCGGTTCGACTCCTGCGGATTCCTTGTCGTACTGCGGGGCGTATCCGAGGTTCATCAGGGCCTTGTCTGCGTTGTAGTGGACGAAGGCATCGACCCCGGAGTACCTGAGCCTGTTGCCGGGCTCGTCGGTGACGAGTTGATAGAGGTCCTCGGAGTACTCGCGCTCCAGGGCGAGGAGCTCCGCGGTGAGATTCAGGGTGAAGTCCTCCATTTCTCCAGCGCGCTCAGGGTGTGCCTCCAGGCCCTGCTGGTACTTGTATCCGGAGTAGTAGCCATGCACGGCCTTGTCGCGCAGGATCAGACGGATCATGTCCGCCGTGTTCATCATCACCCCTCGGCTGGAGTACCACAGAGGCAGGTAGAACCCTGCGTAGAGCAGTAGGGACGACAGCAGGGTCGCCGCGACCTTGCGTTTCAGAGGATCGTCTGACCGGTAGTGGGCCATGACGCCGGTGGCACGGCGTTGAAGTACCGTATTGTCCACGGACCAGGTGTAGGCGTCCTGAATCTCGGCTGAGCTGCACATGGTGCTGAATACCGAACTGTAACTACGGGCGTGAACCGCCTGCATAAAGGCGATGTTGGCGTAGACGGCCTGCTCGTGTTCGGTGCGGGCGTCGGGAATCTGGCTGATCTCGCCGACGGTCGCCTGGACGGTGTCGAGGAGGGTCAGCCCGGTGAACACCCGCGTGGTCAGCGTCCGCTGCCGGTCGGTGAGGCTCCACCAGTTGCTGAGGTCATTCGACAGCGGGACCTTCTCCGGCAGCCAGAAATTGCTCGTCAGCCGCTGCCAGATCTCCAGGTCCTTGGAGTCCTGGATCCGGTTCCAGTTCACCGGACGGAGGGGCACATCCGACCCGTTCTGCCACTGCGGGGGAGTCTGGGAATGGTCGATGTAGGTCATGGATTCTCCTTTATGGCTGGGGTAGTGGTCGGGGGCCGGCACAGAGTCGGTCCCACTGGCGCAGGAGGCCGTCGCGGACGGTGTCCACGTCGCGCCGGGTGCCGAGAAGCTCGAAGCGGTAGAGCTCCGGTACTTCACACTTCCTTGCAATGATCGGCCCTGCGGCGCAGTAGGCGGCACCGAAGTTCGTGTTCCCGGCGGTGATGACGCCGCGGATCCACTGCCTGTTCTCCGGCTCATTGAGGAAGTGGATTACCTGGCGAGGGACGGTTCTTTCTGCGGCGCCGCCACCGTAGGTCGGGGTTACCAGAACAAATGGTTGGCGGACCGCGAGTGGGGGCTCACCGCGTCGCAGGGGTATCCGGACTGATGGGAGACCGACTTTGCTGATGAACCGGCGCGTGTTTTCTGACACTGAAGAGAAGTACACGAGCAGCGGACCGTGCCGTGAGTCGAAGTTCAATGGCATGAACTTAACTGTACCATGTAATGAACACCGTGCTACGATCGCCGACGTGACCTTGTCCCCACTACCGAAGGAGAACTGATGTCCCACGAGACAAAGATCACGGAACCCATGAAAAGCATGCTCGGAACCCAGCTGCCGATCCTTGCGACGGTTAGTGACCCGACAACCCCGAATATCGGCCCGAAACGGTCGCTCCGTGTCTACGACGACCACACCCTGATCTACAACGAGAACACCGGTGGCCAGCACCTCGAGAATATTGAGGCAGGGTCACGCGTCGCCGTGGCTGTGATCGACCGTGAGGCGCTCGACGGCTACCGCTTCCTCGGCCGTGCCGAAGCGGTCACTGACGGCCCGGCGTGGGAGAACTGCCTGGAGTTCGCTGCCGCCAACGGAATGAAGGAACCGAAGCGTGCCGTCCTGATCCACCTGGACATGATCTTCTCCCTGGCATCCGGGAAGAAGGCAGGAACGGTGATCACCGACGAGACCCCGGGGTCCTCGGAATGACGGCGACGGCCGCAGGATTCCGGACGCTGTTCCGGAGCGTTCCGCAAGGCGTATGGATCGTCACGACCAGGGACGAGGCCGGCCGGCCGGCCGGTACGACGGTGTCGTCGTTGACGTCGGTGTCCTCGGATCCGCCGACAGTCGCTTTCTCTCTCCGGGAGAGTGCGTCGGTGCTGCCGCAGTTTCTTGCCGCGGAGCAGGTCCTCGTCCACGCGATGTCGACCGAGGGAGTCGAGGCTGCACGGACATGCGCTGAACACGGTGTGGACCGGTTTGCGCAGGTCGAGTGGCAGACCGGTCTCGGGGGGCTTCCCCAGGTCGACGGTGTGTACGGGTGCCTGCTCACTCGGGTGGCCAGGACCATCCCCGTTGCAGGAAGTGCCTTGTTCATCTGCCCGGTACAGGCCACCTGGATCCCGGGTTCCGCCGGGCCTCCGGCACTCTACCTAGATCGGTCTTTCGACTGGGAGATTGCAAAATTAACCCCGTCAGCAACGGAGGGGCTATGACCACCGATCTCGGGAAGACCGTCGCAGAGCCGGTCCAGCAGGCCGATCAGCTGGACTACCACCAGCTCAATGCGCTGCTCAATCTGTACGATGCCGACGGTCAGATCCAGTTCGACAAGGACCGTGAGGCCGCCAACCAGTACTTCCTGCAGCACGTCAACCAGAACACCGTCTACTTCCACGACCTGGAAGAGAAGATCGGCTACCTGGTCGACAACAAGTACTACGACCCGGAGGTGCTCGGCAAGTACGAGTTCGCCGACATCAAGGCGCTGTTCAAACGCGCCTACGCCCACAAGTTCCGTTTCAAGACGTTCCTCGGTGCCTTCAAGTACTACACGTCCTACACGCTGAAGACCTTCGACGGACGACGCTACCTCGAGCGTTACGAGGACCGCGTATGCATGGTCGCGCTGGGTCTGGCCGACGGTGACATCACACTGGCCGGCCATCTTGTCGACGAGATCATCGGCGGCCGATTCCAGCCGGCCACGCCGACCTTTTTGAATATCGGCAAGGCACAGCGGGGCGAGCCGGTGTCCTGCTTCCTGTTGCGCATCGAGGACAACATGGAGTCCATCGGCCGTTCCATCAACTCCGCGCTGCAGTTGTCGAAGCGTGGCGGTGGTGTGGCGCTGTTGCTGAGTAACCTGCGTGAGACCGGGGCTCCGATCAAGCACATCGAGAACCAGTCGTCCGGTGTGATCCCGGTGATGAAGCTGCTGGAGGACTCCTTCTCCTACGCCAACCAGCTCGGTGCACGTCAGGGGGCCGGTGCGGTGTATTTGAACGCCCACCACCCGGACATCATGAAGTTTCTCGACACCAAGCGCGAGAACGCCGACGAGAAGATCCGGATCAAGACGTTGTCGTTGGGTGTCGTCATCCCGGACATCACCTTCGAACTGGCCAAGCGTAACGACGACATGTACCTGTTCTCCCCGTACGACGTCGAGCGCATCTACGGGCGCCCCTTCGCCGACATCTCCGTGACCGAGCATTACGAGGAGATGATCGAGGATCCGCGGATCCGCAAGAGGAAGATCAACGCCCGCCAGTTCTTCCAGACCCTCGCCGAGATCCAGTTTGAGTCCGGTTACCCGTACATCATGTTCGAGGACACGGTGAACAGGGCGAACCCGATCGAGGGGCGTATCACGCATTCCAACCTGTGCTCGGAGATCCTCCAGGTCGCCACCCCCAGCGAGTTCAACGATGACCTTACCTACTCTCAGGTCGGTGAGGACATCTCCTGCAACCTGGGGTCGTTGAACATCGCCGCTGCGGTGGATTCCGAGGACTTCTCCCGGACCATCGCGACGGCCATCCGTGGTCTCACCGCGGTGTCGGACCAGACCGCCATCGACTCGGTGCCGTCGATCCGGGAGGGCAACGACGGGTCGCACGCGATCGGACTGGGGCAGATGAACCTGCACGGGTTCCTCGGACGCGAGCACATCCACTACGGGTCGGACGAGGGGTTGGACTTCACCAACGTCTACTTCGCTGCGGTGATGTACGAATGCCTCAAGGCGTCCAACGCCATCGCCCGCGAGCGTGGCACGACGTTCCGGAACTTCGCCAACTCCGACTACGCCTCCGGGGTATTCTTCGACGCCTACGACCCCGCCGCCTTCCAGCCGCGCACCGAGAAGGTCGCGGCCATCATCGAGAACTCCTCGATCCACGTCCCCACCAACGAGGACTGGGCCGAACTGAAGGCGGCGGTGATGGCTGACGGGTTGTACAACCGGAACCTGCAGGCAGTCCCGCCGACGGGATCGATCTCCTACATCAACAACTCCACGTCGTCGATTCACCCGATCGCGTCGAAGATCGAGATCCGCAAGGAAGGCAAGATCGGTCGCGTCTACTACCCGGCGCCGCATATGGACAACGACAACCTCGAGTACTTCGAGGATGCCTACGAGATCGGCTACGAGAAGATCATCGACACCTATGCGGTGGCGACGAAGTACGTGGACCAGGGGCTGTCGTTGACGCTGTTCTTCAAGGACTCGGTCACCACGCGTGACATCAACAAGGCGCAGATCTACGCCTGGCGCAAGGGCATCAAGACGTTGTACTACATCCGGCTGCGCCAGACGGCCATGGCGGGAACCGAGGTCGAAGGCTGCGTGAGCTGCATGCTCTAGCCACTACGGCCCGGACGGTCATGCCGGCCGGTGTGACACGGACGCCCTGGGTCGGATCTGAACTTCAGATCCGACCCAGGGTTTCCGTGTCAGGTGGGCCAGCAGGTGACGGGGGGGGGGAGACTACTCGCCGTCGCGGCCGCCGAGCTTGGCGTCGATGCGCAGCAGCCCGGAGCCGTCGTTGCCGACGGTCTTGATCCAGTCGATGATGTCGTTGACGGAGGACTCCTCCTCGATCTGCTCAGCGAGGAAGAAGTTGATCAGCTGGCGGGAATCGATGTCACCGGTCTCGTCCGCGGTGCGGGCGAGGTTGCGGATCATCTCGGAGACCTTCTGCTCGTGGGCCAGTGCGGCCTCGAAGGCGTCCAGCGGGGTGGCGACCTTCAGCGACGGCAGCTCGATGTCGGTGAGGTCGACGCGGGCCTCACGGTCGAGCAGGTGCGCGGCGAACTTCGCGGCGTGGTCGCGCTCCTCGTCGGCCTGTGCGCGGAACCAGTCGCGCATGCCGAGGAATGAGAGCCGGTCCATCTCGTAGGACAGCTGGGTGTAGATGAGGGCCGCCTGGTGCTCGGCGACGACCTGCTTGTTGACGGCTTCCTGGAACTTCTCGTTGATGCTCATGACTGAAACGGTACTGATCGGTTTAACCTTTCTCTAGCCAGTTCAGGCTAACCAACCAGTTATATGTGCAGGTGAAAAGGCATGTCTGCCCTAACTGCGGCTTGCCTCCGCTACCTTTCCTGTGACGGCAAAGGTGCAGGTGGCTGCCGTGTCAGCGGCAGCGGTGCCGGGTACGGTGACGGTCTGGGCGCCCAACGCCTGGAAGATACTGTCGACCAACGCCTCGGGGTCTTTCTTGGTGTCGTTGCGGGCCCAGGTCAGCACCCATTTTCTGCCCATTTTCTTCAGCTTGGTGGGGCCGGCGTAGTGGATCAGCAGGTCCAGCACGAACGCTCGTTGGATGATCTCACCGGCGAAAACTCGCTCCAGGGACGTGTAGATCTGCACCAGGATGCTGCGAAGCCGGTTGATGGTGCGGGTGCAGTCCCGGGCGATGCCGTCATCGAGTCCGGACAGCATCTTGAGCGCTGAAAGCACCTCAGCGTTGCGGTCAACCGCACGCAGAGTATGTGGCATGGTTCGAGCGGTGTTGGCGATGACGAACGCGTCCCGCGGATCTGTTTTCGCCTGTCCGGGGTACAGGTCGGCAGCCTTACGCATAGCAAGACCGGGCAGGTAGGCCACGCCACAGTCAGTGGCACGGGCCACCGTGATCGGCAGGGCGCCGATGGTGTTGGGATGGTCGACGATCAGCAGGACTGTGCCGTGGGCCTTGAGTTCGTCGAATACGGTGCGCAGGCTGGTTTCGTCCCGGGGTAGAGCCCTGTCGTAGATCTTGGTCCCGCTGCTGATCAGGGTGCAGCCGTGGTGGGCGGTTTTGCCGACGTCGAGTCCGAGGTGAGAGGTCGTAGGTGGTGTCTTCCATGATCATCCCCTCCTTGGGGGGTGTCCCTATCTAGATTGTCAACCCCTGCGCCGCGTTCTCCTCGACCTGATGCCCCGGCCTTCAGTGGTCTGTCTTCGAACATAGTGGCGTAGACGTCGGGCCCGGCTGTTGCCGGTACTGCGACGCCTGTGGGACGGACAGCAAGGGCTCAGTTCAGCGATCCGATCTAGGCTGCGGCAGCCTCCACGGTGGTCCGTGGTGGCAGTTCTCGGAAGTACTCACCGCGGGTCAGCATCACGTACAGGACGTTGCACCGCCGTCTGGCAAGACACATCACCGCAGCGTTGTGTCGCTTACCTTCGGCACGTTTCTTGGTGTAGTACGACCGGGATGCATCGTGGCAATTCGATGCGATCCAGGCCGATCTGAACAGTGCGTTTTTCAGCCGTCTGTTGCCTGATCGGGCGGGAAACTCCCCACGGATTGATGTGCCGGACCGCCTGGTCACCGGGGCGATGCCGGCGTACGCCGCCAGGTGAGCGGCATCGGGGAAGTCGGAACAGTCGCCGACGGATAGAAGGATGTTGGCGGCGGTCTTGATGCCCACACCCGGCATCGACATCAAGACCTCGGCAAGAGGGAAGTCATCAAGCATCTCCTCGACCTGGCCGGCAATCGAGTCCCGCTGGGCTTTCAGTGCCTTGATGTTGGTCGCCAACATCGGGATCGCGATCTCTGCGGCCGCGGTGCCCGGTACGGTGACCGTTTGTGCTGCCAGGGCCTGGAAGAGTGCGTCGATCAGGGCTTCGGGGTCTTTCTTGGCCCGTGTGCGGGACCAGGTCAGTACCCGTTTCTTGCCCGAGCGCTTCAGCTTCGTCGGCCCGGCGTAGTGGATCAGCAGGTCCAGGACGAACGCTCGTTGGATAATCTCGCCAGCGAAAACCCGCTCCAAGCTGGGGTAGATCTGCACCAGGATGCTGCGCAGCCGGTTGATCGTACGGGTGCAGTCACGGGCGATGTCCTCGTCCAGTCCGGACAGCATCTTGAGCGCTGAAAGCACCTCAGCGTTGCGGTCAACCGCACGCAGAGTATGTGGCATGGTTCGAGCGGTATTGGCGATGACGAACGCGTCCCGGGGGTCAGTCTTGGCCTGTCCGGGGTACAGGTCGGCAGCCTTACGCATCACCAGACCGGGCAGGTAGGCCACGCCACAGTCAGTGGCACGGGCCACCGTGATCGGCAGGGCACCGATGGTGTTGGGCTGGTCCACGATCAGCAGGACTGTGCCGTGGGCTGCGAGTTCGTCGAAGATGGTGCGCAGGCTGGCTTCGTCCTGGGGTAAGGCCTGGTCGTAGACCTTGGTGCCATCGGCGGTGAGGGCGCAGCCGTGGTGGGCGGCTTTGCCGACGTCGAGTCCGAGGTAGACGTCGTAGGTGGTGGTGTCTTCCATGATGGTCCCCTCCTTGAAGTAGGGAGGTTGGTATGTTGTTGTGGTGGAAGATCACTGTGGTGGTCGGACACTTGGTGCGGGCACCCACGTCTACATTGAGACTTCACCAGTTCAGCGCGGTGAGCCGCGTCCCTATTAGCCGTCAGCGTGTGTCCTGGTACCTCGGCGGCAACACCCCCCGGATCATGTAGAACAACAGGGCGAATCAGCCATACCGAGGCCAGTGACCTGCCCCCGAGCTTACGGGGACACCATCAAGGTAACGGGCATGCTTCTCCCTCGCCATCAAGACTTTGCGACAGCACCTGTCCGAGGCTTCCGTGACCGAGTTCGATGCTGAACCGACGACGGCGGGTGTAGCGCGCCCGTCCGTCACCGCAAGATTGCTGGCGCAACCCTAAAACCAGAAGAGTTGGATCTGTAAAACTATATAATGAAAAAGAAAAAGTAAGTTTGATTCCAGAAAACGGGTTAGCTTTAAATTATCCTGAGATGTCAGCTAGTTAATATATTCGGCAATATTAGTAAAGCGGTTTGGGTAGTGATGTTACTATAGGGAGGAAGGGGCGGACGCCTAGTAAAGGTGGTTATTCTCTATATGATAAATGCAAATAATTATTAAAAGTTGAATCATCAGTATGCTTTACAAACAAATTTGGGTCAACTATTGCGTCGGGGGTGCCTCGCGATAATCACAGTGCGCTGTTTCCTGGTTCCTGGAAGAACTGGGGCTGACAATAGGTCATCGAGGGCTCCCTCACCTCGAGAATCGAGGTGCTCGAACGGCTCATCAAGTAACAGTATCGGTGCGTCGGTGAGTAGCATCCGAGCAATGAGTAGACGACGCCGCTGCCCGCCGGAAAGACTCTCAGCTCCGGTGGTGAGGATTGTTGATAGACCATAAGGAAGTGAGGCCGCCCAACTGCCCAGGCCAACGGCTCCTAGTATGTCGTACATTTGCTCATCCGTGGCGGCGGGGGCTCCGACTGCGAGATTGTCGCGAACCGTAGTTGCAAAGACGCGGGCATCTTCGGGGAGGTAGGAAATGGTGCGGTGCACTGCGCCGCTGTCCGAGGTGACGAGGTCGTGAAGATCCCTGTCACCCAATTGCACCTCACCAGCGCGTGGGGGAATGAGACCGGCCAATGTCAGCAGCAGGGTGGTTTTCCCGGAACCGGAGGCTCCGGTGAAACTGCGAAAAGACCCGAACGGTACCTCGAGGTTCAGCGTGCCTAGATCACTGTCATGACCGTAGACCATATCGACTGCACGCAACCCAGGTTCTGGGCCAACAGCGGCCACTAAACTCTCGCTGTCTGCTCCGTGTGCTTCGCAGGGGTCTGTGTGGAGCATGTCGGCGAGTCGGCGAGCCGCGCCCGACGCACGGGACATCGCCAGGGCTGCCTCGGGGAGCTGGGCGGTCGCCTCGAAAGCAGCAAGGCTCAACAGAACCAAGACTCCGAGCCACTGCGGGGAATGCACCGGCGTTCCCCCGGCGGCGTATCCGAGTACACCCACGAGCAAGACTCCCACGGCCGTCGCAGACGATGCCAATACTGACAGTGCGGTACCGTACGCCCTCGAGGGTGCTCCTGCTTCGACTGCCTGAGAAAGCTCGTGCGCGGCGTGCCTGGCGTCCCGGAGGACAGGACCTAACTGGCCACGGATGCGCAGTGAGACGGCATCGGTGAGGATCCGGTCTACAGCAGACGCGAACTGCACGGACTGCCGGGCTCGCACGGTCTCTGCGACCTCCACCGAACGGTGGACGGCCCAGGGGGCGAAGACCCCCGCCACGAGGAGTCCCACGGCCAGTACCACTGCAGCCGGAACCGACAGGAGAGCTGTGAAGACGACGGAGAGGGCCCCAGTGAGCAGGGATACAAGAGCAGGTACTACCACCCGGACAACCACATCAGCAACCGAGTCGATATCCGCGGTGAGCCGCGTCGTCACCTCACCGCGTCCTAGCGACGCAGTGGATGCAGGTCGCGCAGTTGCCAGCATCCTGTATGCGTTGACCCGTCCTGTCGAAGCACAATGGAGTGCAAGCCTGTGGGTGACGAGGCGGTCCACATACCGGAAAACTGCTCGTGAAATACCGAGTGCCCTGACTGCCGTCACCGCGACAGTAAGATCCAGAATGGGTGGCATCTCCCACGCCCGGGTGATCAGCCAAGCTGACACGACAGTGAGAGTGAGCGCCGACAGCAGCATCGCTGTTCCAGCGAGCACCGGCACGACCAGATCACGCCACCGGAGACCCGCCAGCGGTAGAAGGGGCGTAAGCGCGCGCATGCTTGACACTACTGGACCTCAATCCGGCGGTCAGCGGCCGCGATGACGAGAGGATCGTGTGACGCCACTACGATCGTTGCCCCGGAAGCGGCCAGGTCCTGTAAGCGGACGATCATGGCGGTCGCATTTTCTTCGTCGAGGTGCGCAGTGGGTTCGTCCAGGACGAGCAGCCGGCCGCAGAACCGCTCGGGGTGCAGCCCCACTGAGGTGTCCAGGGTGTCCAGTCTCCCCAATTCCTCATCAAGAGCCTGGCGTTGGCGCTGGCCCAGGGACCGACCTGACACATCACCGACGGTAGCGGGGTCGAGAACCGGTCGCTGGGGCAGGTAGGAGGTTCGCTTCCACAGCGACTCCCGTGAACAGATGACGCCGTCGACTGTGGCAACTGCCTCACCGTCTATGCCCTCGGTGACGATGCCGAGCAAGGCCAGGAGCGTCGTCGTTTTGCCCGCACCGTTCGCCCCGGTAAGCGCGGTAATTTCGCCGGCAAAAGCGGTACCAGTGACCTTATGCGGCCTCAAACCGTCGCGGGTCTCCGCAGACAGCCCGGAGAAACCGACCCTTACCGGACGGGTCGTGTCCTCGGTGACGTCGAACCCGGTTAGAGTTGCGGGCTGTTTCTCGCATTCTGCATTGTCGAGGAGAACAAGGATCCTGTCGACGGCGACGAAACCGTCGCGTGCGTCGTGGAACCGGGCACCGACCTGTCGCACCGGATTGTAGACCTCAGGAATGATAATCAGCACCGTCAGCCCTGCGACCAGTGTCAATGAGCCATCGAGGAGACGGAACCCGATACCGACCGCGACCAGTGCGATGGACAGTGTCGCAAGGAATTCGAGGACCATTCCGGACAGAAAGGCGATGCATAGGACCGAGAACGTCGAGCGTAGGTGTTCTGCGGAAAGCCTATCGACCTCAGCCACGGGGGTGTCGAGACGTCCGAGCGCTTTCAACGTGGGCAAACCTGCGACGAGGTCCAGCATCTGGTCGGTAAGCACCCCCAAGTCTGCCAGCTTCTTCTCGGTACGGCCCGCGGTAAGCGTGCCCACCAACCACATGAATACCGGGATCAGGGGCAGAGTAATGACAGCGATCAGCGCCGATTCGGTGTCAAACCACCAGACGACCACCAGCGTCACCGGGACGGTCACAGCAGTGGAGACGAGTGCGGGAAGGTAGCCGGTGAGGTAGGGGCCGAGTCCTTCGACCCCCTCTGTGAGGAGCGTGCGCCACACCTTCCGGTCGACTCCGCGGGGATCAGCGACCGCGAGAACTTCCAGTGCCCGTATACGCAGGTCTTCTATGGCCTTGGCGGCGGCACGGTGGCTGTACCGTCTTTCCACCCAGCCCAGGAACACCTGTGCTGTGACGAGCACGGCAAGGAGGACTAGTGGTAGACGATGGCTGGACAATCCGCCTGGGGGCCCGGTGATTGTGTCAGCAACCACCGTACCGATGAGCACTCCCGTGACCACGGTGCACAACGTGCGTAGAACTGTCAGCACGGACAGGAGAATGATCCACCGACGCGTCGGGGCCGACAGTCGGAGCAGACGGGGGTCCACCGGCCCCCGGCTGGCGTCATCGTCTGATTCAGGAGGCGCTGACCTGGTCATAGTGCCACGTTCTCTGATGATTTGGCGTCGATAGGTTCGGCCACGATACGTCTACGGAACACCCAGTACGTCCACCCCTGGTACAGGAGGATTAGAGGCACGATGAACAGCGAGGCCCACGTCATGACCGTTAGTGTGTAATGAGACGACGAGGCGTTGCGGATATCCAGGCCGGTGCCGTCGGGGAGCGTGGTCGGCATCAACCACGGGTACAACGAACCGAACAGGAGGATAACCACAGCAAGTACTGAGACCGCTGTAGCCGTGAACGCCGTCGCGTCACGGTGGCGGACCATGGTGGCGACGGCGCCCGTGACACCGACCAGAGCTGCGACCGTCACCGACCACGTCCACGGTTTCCCGTGGGATAACTGTGTCCACAGAACGAAGGCAGTACCGGTGACCGCTGCGACCACTCCCACCGGCAGGACCAGGTGACCGGCACGGTCGCGGAGCGCCCCGGTCGTCTTCAGGCGGATGAAGCTCAGCCCGTGCAACAGGAAAAGGCAGGTGAAGGCAGTAGCGCCGAGGAGAGCGTAGGGATTGAGCAGACCGACCAGAGTGGGGAGTCCGCTCGACATCTGCTGGTTCGTATCCACCGGAACGCCCTTGACAAGGTTGGCGAAGGCCACTCCCCACAGGATCGGTGGCAGCCAGGACGAGACAGCTACTGTGAAATCACACCACCGCCGCCACCGCAGTGTGTCGACCTTTCCCCGCCATTCGAGTGCGACAGCCCGGAAAATCAGCGCGACCAGGATGAGGAACAGCGGGAGATAGAAGCCGGAGAACATCGTCGCGTACCACGCCGGGAACGCGGCGAACAGCGCCCCTCCCGCAGTGATGAGCCAGACTTCGTTACCGTCCCACACCGGACCGATGGTGCGTACGACGCCTGTGCGCATGGCATCGCTGTTCCTGCCGACCACCGGGAGCAGCATCCCGACACCGAAATCAAAACCTTCCAGAACGAAATACCCGGCGAACAGGACTGCGATGAGAATGAACCAGAGAACGGGAAGATCAAGGGCAGACATGGTCACTCCTTATTTCTTGCGCGGGTGCCGACCCGGCTGAAACGCACTGGCGACTGGCCGCCGTCGTTGTCGGACAGCCCGAAACTCGCTCCGACGGTTGCTGCAGGCCCCGGGCCGTCATCGGCAGGCGGCCCATCCTGTTCTGGAGGGCCGGCCAGGACGACTCGACGGATGAGCCAGAACCAGATGATCGCGAGAAAGAGATAGATCAGCGTGAAACCGACGAGTGTGACGATCACTGTCCACGACGCGTGGTCAGAGACACCCATGTCGACGGTCATGCGGATCAGTTCGGTTCGGGCATCGCCGACACTGTCCGGATTCGGGTGGATCACCCACGGCTGGCGTCCCATCTCGGTGAAGATCCAACCGGCGGAGTTGGCCAGGAATGGTGTGGGTATGGCAGCCAGGCACACCCAGCTGAATACCGTGGCCCCGCGCCCTGTGGGGGTCCTTCCTTTACGGGTGAACCACCAGCTTGCGGCGAGGAGGACACCGGACCCCGCCATCAGTCCTATCATCAACCGGAAAGCCCAGTAGGTGACGAAGAGATTCGGTGAGTAGTTTCCTGCTCCGTAGAGCAGCTCGGATTCGTGCTGGAGGTCTTGGACCCCCTCCAGCGTCACTCCGGAGAACCTCCCTTCGGCGAGGAACGGCAGGACCCAGGGCAGTTCGAGCAGGTGGTGGACAGAGTCACAGTTGTTGTGGGTGCCGATGGTGAGAACAGAGAACATCGGATCAGCTTCGGTGTGACAGAGTGACTCCGCGGAAGCCATCTTCATGGGTTGTTGCCGGAACATCAGCTTGGCCTGGGAATCGCCGGTGAGGAAAAGTGCCACCGCTGAGAGCAGGGTCGTCCACCAGGCGAAGCGGTGTGCCGGCCGGTGCATGTCGTGCCGCCTGACATCGGGGGCAGAGGCCCCGGGGGCGGCTTCCGGTATCTGCCCCGACGCCTGCAGGGCCCGACGGGCCCGGTGGTCACGTACCATCCACCAACCGGTGATGCCCAGGACGAATGTTCCGGCGGTGAGGAAAGAACCGGCGACGGCGTGCGGGAATGCCGCAAGAGCCGTCGGGTTCGTCAGGAGCGCGACAACGTCGGTCAGCTCGGCGCGTCCGGTCTCGTGGTTGTACTCTGCCCCGACGGGGTGCTGCATGAAAGAGTTCGCCACGATGATGAAGTAGGCGGAGAGGTTCACCGCAACGGCGACGACCCAAATGGAAGCAGTGTGCATCCACCCTGGTATCCGTCCCCACCCGAAGATCCATAGTCCCAGGAAGGTGGATTCCAGAAAGAAGGCGGCAAGGCCTTCAAGTGCTAACGGTCCGCCGAAGACATCGCCTATCATGCGTGAGTACTCAGACCAGTTCATCCCGAACTGGAACTCCTGCACAATGCCGGTGGCCACCCCCATGGCAAAGTTGACCAGAAGGACCGTGCCAAAGAACCGGGTGGCACGGTACCAGGCGGGTTCTCTGGTGACCTGCCAGAACGTTTGCATCACCGCGACCATCGGGGCCAGACCGATCGTCAGCGGAACGAAAATAAAGTGGTAGACAGTGGTAATGCCGAACTGTCACCGCGAGATGTCGACGACATCCATTTACCTGCCTCCGGAGTGCTTATTCATGTCTCTGACGTAGATAACCAGTCAGTACGGTATCCACTTGCCTAATTAGAAGTCGTCACCAGCAGGGAATAAGTTCCCAAGTGCGATCGGGAGCGCGTTTATCATTGGCGGGGAAATTTATTAGGTTCTCTATTTCAAGAAGCGAACGCGTGATTTTAGCTAAGCTTTATTGCGGCCGGTGGATACTGTTTATTTATCTAGGTTACGACAACTTGACTTATGCGCTCACTCTATAATAGAAAGCAAGTTTTTATTATATTATTTCCATAATTACCTACCGAAAATAAAGTGATATATTTTTTCTGTGCACCTGTGTCTGTGGCGTCAAACATGGCGTCCCGTGGGTGAGTCAGGGTTCGTCGCGAGTACCGGTTCCAAGTGGGCGAGCACGGGCATGCCGGCGCAGAGACGTCGGTCGCCCGTCGGTTTATTTGCTCAGCATACGGTGGTCGGCACCGTCGCGCAGCGAGAAAGCGACGGTGATGTTGTGCGCCTGAGAGTGCTGGCGATGCCGGCTTGATAGCACCGTCGAGAGGGGCGGTGGTCACCTTCGTTTTTGCGGCGGTGTTCTGCCCGTCGGAGCAGGACGTCGTGACCGCGGCGGTGCTGAGGACACCGAGAGCACCGAGCCCGCCGAGGAAACCGCGGCGGGTCAGGCCCCGCGACGCTGGTCCCCTGCGGGGAGACCGATCGTTCTGACCTGGTTGGTTAGTGCCCGGCATGACCCGAATCATCTGAGCCGTGCATCTGATCCATCCCGTCCATCTCACCCATATCGTCCATACCGTCCATGCCTTCAGTACCGTAGTCCTCGTGGGCGGACTGTTGCACACGCACCGGGATGTCTGCCAGTTCGTAGTCGTTGCCGTCCTCGTCGGTCAGCGTGAGGGTGAGGGCATCACCGGCGGCGATCTCATCGTGGTTCTCCATGATCATGATGTGATGACCGCCCGGACTCATCGACACACTGCCGTTGGCCGGGACCACCAGACCGTC